>CALEWN010000136.1 GCA_937925385.1 uncultured Senegalimassilia sp. | reverse complement strand
TCAGCATGTAGCGAGAAACTTCCTCTTTTCGGTTGCGATTCGCGGTTTGTGAACCATGTGATGGTGGTGTATCAAGCGTCGCAAGGTGGATAGGGTATCTGTTGAAGGGTCGTCGACGTTGGTCGGCGGCCCTTTTGCTCGAGAAGGCGTTTCGCGCTTGGGGTCGTGTCGGTCTGCCTAATGGCGTGTGCTATTCCGGCGCCATGGTCCTTCCTTGCCCGTGATGGTGTCTTCGCTGCATATTATGGGCCTTTTGGGCGAAGAGAAACGGGTGGTTGTGCGGTGGCGTGCAAAGCTTCGTCTTAGTAGCGAAGGTCGGCCGGTGCGGTCCCTTCGGGCATGCTCCACATTGAGAGTTGCGTTATGGGCGGCTGATCGCGACGGTTCGTCTTGCTATGACGGGAAAGGGGTGGCGCTGCGTCGTTGGCCTGACGGCATCGTTTTCAATGCAGTCCGCGCTTGCCGAGAAGACCTGCTCGCTGATTGTTTCGAACAGGTAAATTCCTACGTTGTTGCGTCCTTTCGGCCTGCCGTAGGGCCGGATGTTCCCCATTTTCCCTCTGTTTTGGGTGTAAGGTATTCGGCAAGCGTTATTTGCACGTTGGGCGCGCAACGCCCTTTCACGAAGGAGCATCACGATGGTCGAGAAGAAAGATCTTGACTGGGGCAGCCTTGATTTCGGCTACCATCAGACCGACTACAGCTACGAAGCTCATTGGAAGGATGGCGAGTGGGACGAGGGCGGTCTGACCACCGACCACGAGCTGCATCTTTCCGAGTGCGCCGGCATCTTCCATTATTGCCAGGAAGTGTTCGAGGGTCTGAAGGCCTATACCACCGAAGAGGGCTCCATCGTTTGCTTCCGTCCGGACATGAACGCAAGTCGCATGTTCGACTCCGCTGAGCGTCTTGAGATGCCGGGCTTCCCGAAGGATCGCTTCGTCGAGGCCGTTAAGGAAGTTGTGAAGGCGAACGCTGCGTGGGTGCCGCCGTTCGGTTCCGGCGCCACGCTGTACGTGCGCCCGTTCATGATCGGCTCCGGCGAGGTCATCGGCGTTGCTCCGGCTCCCGAGTACACGTTCCGCATCCTGGTCACGCCCGTCGGCCCGTACTTCAAGGGCGGCCTGAAGCCGATCAAGCTGCGCGTGTCCGAGTACGACCGCGCCGCGCCGCACGGCACCGGTAACATCAAGGCTGGTTTGAACTATGCTATGTCGTTGCGCCCGACCATGGAGGCGCATCGCAGCGGCTATGCTGAGAACATCTACCTGGATTCGCAAAGCCGCACCTACATCGAGGAGACCGGCGGTGCGAACGTGCTGTTCGTGAAGGAAGACGGCACGCTGGTTGTTCCGAAGTCCCACACGGATTCCATCCTGCCCTCCATCACCCGTCGCAGCTTGGTGCAGGTTGCCCAGGACCTGGGCATGACCGTCGACGAGCGCTATGTCACGTGGGAAGAGGTTGCCGGCGGCGAGTTCGTGGAGTGCGGCCTGTGCGGCACCGCAGCCGTCATCAGCCCGGTCGGCCAGATCGACAACAAGGTCAACGGCGCCGATCAGGAGGTCGTCTTCCCGGCTGGCTGCACCGAGATCGGCCCGGTCATGAAGCAGCTGCGTGAGACCCTCACCGGCATTCAGGATGGCAACCTGGAAGACAAGCACGGCTGGGTTTGCAAGATTGACGTCGACTAGTCATCAGTTGCATAGCTTGATGCAAACGATAACGGGGAAAGCAGGAGTTTCTGCTTTCCCCGTTTTTGCATTCGGTGGGATTGCGCGGGACGGATGTCCTAGCGCAACTTATCCTTCGCGTATCCTAAGTGCTTCGTAAACGGTTGTCTACGAAGCACTTTCCGTTCTTCTGGTTGTTGATATCCCGGTTCAGACGGATGTCGGCGCTGTGCTTGCTTCTTAGTAATTCTCGGTGTTGATCTCGAAGTATGCCTGCGGATGGTTGCACACGGGGCAAACGTCGGGGGCCTTGGTGCCTACGACGATATGGCCGCAATTACGGCACTCCCACACCTTGACCTCGCTCTTCTCGAACACCTGAGCGGTCTCCACGTTATGCAGAAGCGCACGGTAACGCTCCTCGTGATGCTTCTCGATGGCGCCGACCTGGCGGAACTTCTCGGCCAGCTCGGGGAAGCCTTCCTCCTCGGCCGTCTTTGCGCAGCCCTCGTACATGTCGGTCCACTCGAAGTTCTCGCCGTTTGCGGCGTCCTCGAGGTTCTCCGCCGTGGAGCCGATGCCCTCAAGCTCGCGCAGCCACATCTTGGCGTGATACTGCTCGTTGGCTGACGTTTTGCGGAAGATCTCGGCGATCTGCTCGAAGCCTTCCTTCTTCGCCACCGACGCGAAATAGGTGTACTTGTTGGTTGCCTGCGACTCGCCGGCGAAGGCGGCCTGCAGATTCTTCTCGGTTTGCGTTCCTTCGTACTTGCTCATGAGAAACCCCTCTCGCTGTGTTGGCCCGCAGCGCCCGTGCGCGCGGTGCCTTTGGTTTCCACCTATCGATGGTATGGGCAAACGCGCGGCGGCGCAATCGTTTGCGCCGCTTTGTGACGTAATTGTTGCAAGAGGGCTAGTTCAGGGTTGTTTTGCAGATTTCGGGCGCTGAATTTGCCATGTGTTCGGAGTTCTGGGCGGTTTTGGTCGCGAATTTGGCGAAAGGGCCAGTAGGGGATTTCAAAATGCCTGGTCAGGAGAATGCGAACTGCTAAGGTTACATTTCAGTGCTTGCAAAACCGCCCAGAACTTTGATGGGGCCGTGGCAGGCGACCGTGCGCTATGCGGTCTGTGCGGGTTTTCGCCCCGTCTGGCGTGCATTCGGCGGGGCATCGCGCTTGGGCGTTGTTTGCGGTATCATTAAAAGCACGTGTATTCACTAGTTAAGGAAGTTTCAGCATGTCGCTTTCCATCGGTATCGTGGGTCTGCCCAACGTGGGCAAGTCCACGCTGTTCACGGCCCTCACGAACAAGGGCGGTTTGGCAGCCAACTACCCCTTCGCCACCATCGAGCCCAACGTCGGCATCGTCCCTGTTCCCGACGATCGCTTGGAGAAGCTGGCCGAGATCGACCACCCTGCCAAGATCGTTCCCGCAACGGTCGAGTTCGTTGACATCGCCGGTCTGGTGGCGGGCGCCAGCCAGGGCGAGGGCCTGGGCAACCAGTTCCTCGCGAACATCCGTGAAACCGATGCCATCTGCGAAGTCGTGCGTTTCTTCAGCGACCCGGACGTCGTGCACGTCGATGGCCGCGTGAACCCCAGCTCGGATGTGGAAACCATCAAGACCGAGCTGATTCTAGCCGACATGGGCACGCTTGATAAGGCCATCCCGCGCCTGGAGAAGGAAGCGAAGCGCGACAAGGCCGGCGTGAAGAAGCTCGAGGTTGCGAAGAAGGTGCTCGAGGGCTTGAACGAGGGTCATCGCGCCCGCACGCTGAACCTGGACGAGGATGAGCAAGCTGCTATCTACGATCTGCATCTGCTTACCATGAAGCCCATCCTCTACATCGCCAACGTGGACGAGGATGCGCTCGATGCCGACCTGGCCGAGATCGATGGCTGCCAGCCGGTGCCGATCTCCGCGAAGGTCGAGGCCGACCTGGCCGAGCTCGACCCCGCCGAGGCGAAGGAGTACCTGGAGGCCATGGGCCTTGAGGAGTCCGGCTTGGCGCGCCTGGTGCGCAGCGCCTACAAGCTGCTGGGCCTGCAAAGCTATTTCACTAGCGGCGAAACGGAAACGCGCGCTTGGACTATCCCCATCGGCGCGAAGGCCCCGCAGGCCGCCGGTGTCATCCACTCCGATTTCGAGCGCGGCTTCATCAAGGCGGAAACCGCTTCGTATGCCGACTACGTGGAGCTGGGCGGCGAGCTGGGCTGCCGCAACGCCGGCAAGCTGCGTCAGGAAGGCAAGGAGTACGTGGTTCAGGACGGCGATGTCATGCACTTCAAGTTCAACGTATAAATCCCCAGGTCAGACGCGTAAAATGGACCCCGTTCCGCAAACGGGGCCTTCGTGTTCAACGTGTGATCTGCACCCGGCGGTAATACCGGAAATAGGGTTTCGACCTGCATCGGAACCCTATTTCGTTTTGGTTCCCCCTTGTCGCCGCCCTGTCGTTTCCCGGCTACAATCCGGTGACAGTCTAATTTCGCGTCTCCATGATTCCTCAAAATCAGGTCTTGATTCCAGTGGGAGAGGGTTCCTTTCGGAAATCTGTTGTCTCACCCAGTTATATCCCCGCCGTCGGCAAAATCGCCATGCATAAACGGTGTGAGAGGTCTTTTCCGTGCGTGCTTGGCTTAGAGCGCACTTTAGATTTTAAGCTCCAGCTCATGCCATCGAATAGATGAGCAGACGAAAAGGGAGGCCAGCTATATGAAGTCAAGGCCTGATTAACAACTCTTTGAGAACTATCCGAACTTTTGGTTTTATTGGAATT
>CALEWN010000135.1 GCA_937925385.1 uncultured Senegalimassilia sp. | reverse complement strand
CCGTAACAAAAGAGCAATACAGTGGATACCGCGCCCTTCAAGGCCGCAAACTCACCTTGCGGGGCGCGATACGGCACGACACCGAAACGTAAGGCACCCATGAAAAACCACTTCCAACGATTAGCTCAACGCATGGCTGTGTGGATGCAGGGCCGCTACGGCAACGACGACCTTGGCAACGCACTGGTGGCGCTGGGCATCATCACCATGCTGGCTTCCATCCTGCCGCACTGCGGATGGCTGTCCTATGTCGCGCTTGCGGCGATGGCGCTGGCCATTTGGCGCACCTGCTCGAAAAACATCGGGAAACGCCAGCAGGAAAACCAGAGCTATCTGCGCCTGTCCGCCAAACCCCGCCGCAGCTACGAGCTTGTGAAGAAGAAGTGGGTCAACCGCAAGACCACGAGATACTTCCGCTGCAAACACTGCGGGCAGGAGCTTTCCGTGCCGCGGGGAAAAGGCACGTTGCGCGTAGTGTGCCCGAAATGCAAGACGGAAACGAAGATGAAGTCGTAGCCACGCGCCGCTTTGCCGATAAGCAAAATCGAGAACGCAATGAAAAAGCGCCTGAAAAGGCGCTTTTTCATTGTCCTTAGCGCTCGAAGCGCTCAACGTTTCCCATCGCGCAGCTGCCACGCATTCGCGCGCATATCATCGAAGGCGCTACCTTCGCTTTCGCAGGATGTCCATGACCACCCAGATGGACAGCACCAACGCGCCCAGATACCCGAAGAAGGACAGCACGGGAACCCCCAGGACGCGCGGCTCCATGGTGGACAGCGCCACCATGGACGAGCCGATGAACAGACCGGCGATGATGATGCCCAACGTAAGCCTGTTGATGATGACCGAAAGGCCGCGCATGGGCGCTTCAGAACCCAGGACCTCCATATTCACCTTCATCTGCCCACGTGTGAGCATATGCAGCGCCTGTCCCGCATACTTCGCCGTATCAAGCGCGCCCGAACCTGCGGCGCGCAGCGCCAGCGCCAATTCCTGCATCGCGCTTATCAGCTCGGCTTTCGTATCCTTCGTGCGCTGGATATGCGCGTTGATGATGGACACCATGTTCTCATTGGGGATGAGCGGCATGACAGTGCCCTCAAGGGTGACGATACCGCGCGACACGCTGGTGATGGACGGCGGCAGCGTGACCTTGCATTGGCGTGTGAGGTTCAGGATGTCCGAGAGCAACTGGCCGACGTCGATGGCGCTGACGTCGCATGACCCGTAGTCTTTCAGCAGCAAGTCCAGGTCCGCCAGAAAACGCGTATGGTCGATAGCGTTGTTATCGCGCTGGATGGCGAACGCCAGCAGGGCGTCTTTGAGCTTCGAAGCGCTTTGCATCCCCACGGCGTTGATGATGGCGCCGAACCCCGCACGGTCGCGCGGGGAAAGGCGCCCCATCATGCCAAGGTCGATATAGACGATCTTCCCGTCGCGCACCAGCATATTACCCGGATGCGGGTCGGCATGGAAGAAACCGAAATCCAGCACCTGCGTGGCGTAGTTGTCCAGGATTTTCTCGCCGATCTCCTGCAGATCGTATCCCGCGGCGCGCAGTTTCTCGAAATCGTCGATGGGGATGCCGTCGACGTACTCCATGACCAGGATGTTCTCGCGACACAGTTCCGGATACACCTTCGGGCACGCGATGAAAGCCACGTCTTTGTTCAGCAGCGCGAACTCCTGCAAGTTCGCCGCTTCGCGCGTGAAATCCGTTTCCTCCAGAAACGTTGCCCACAGCTCCTCGACCACATCGCGCAGATCGAGCATCTGCCCATCTTTGATGAACCGCGACGCCTGGCGCGCCACGATGCGCATGATATCGATATCCTGCGCCATGGTGGCGCGCACCCCTGGCCGTTGGATCTTCACCGCCACCACGCTGCCATCGGCAAGACGCGCCTTGTGCACCTGCGCCAAAGACGCGCTTCCCAGCGGCTTCGGATCGACCTCGGCGAACAGCTTCTCGCGCTCATCCCCGTAGATGGAATCCATGGCCGCAAGCATCTCATCGAACGGGAGCGGCTTCGACCGGGCCTGCAGCTTCTTGAGCTCATCGCAATAGGCCTTGGGCAAGATCTCCGAACGGGTGGAAAGCGTCTGCCCGATCTTCACGAAGCTAGGACCCAAGGCCTCCAGCATGCTACGGAAAGATTCAGGCGTGAACCCCTTCGTGAAATGATGCTTCTGCATGATGGTGTATATCTCGCGCAGCCTTTGCGTGCGCGTTTTGCGCGTGAGGTTGAACTGCCCCTCGGGGTCCACCTCGGAACCCGACGAGAAGAAGTATTTCAACAGCGTGTTGTCGGCCATGAAAGCACGCGACCGCTATTGCTTGGCGGACGCTTCGGCTTGGTCGGAAGAGTCCCGGGGATCCTCGGCCTGCGGCTGCTCCTGCACGGGCTGCGCCACCGGGCGCGCCGCGATCTCGGCCGCCTTCGCGGCGAAGGCCTCGCGCTCCTCGGGGGTCATGACCGACATGCGCGCTTCAAGCACATCGAAGCGCGCGGATTGAGCGGCGTTGGCCGCCTTGTGCGCAAGCTCGGTGTTGATCTGCTTGCCCTGCTCGACGGTAAGCTCGCCTTTCGCGATAAGCGTGCTCACCAGATCCGTGGCCTTCTCGCCCGTGATGGCCATAGCCCCTACGCCAGCCAGGAAGATGTCCTTGAAACCGTCGCCGATCGTTGCCATATCAGCCTCCCCTTCTCGATGCGCTCGCACATTCGGCAAGCCCCTACGGTACCCATAATGCTACAGACCCGGCTGCAAATGCGACCTCAAACGCGAAGTTGAAGCCGAAACGATACCTTGTGCGGCTCGGCGGTCATACCGACGACGCAGCGCGGCGCATCCCGGCGCCGGTCCCCGCGCAAAAGGGAGCTTCGTCGCCTTCCCCTGCGCCTTATCCGATTCGGCATACGCCGCTACCGCTACAATGCTCAATTGCTGGGGGAGCTCCCCCAGACTCTCATCGTCCTGTCTGAGCGCGTATGCACATGCGGACGACCCGTCCGCATCGTCGCGACGCGAGACCATCGCCGCCGCCCGCAAAACACACCGCATCCCACAAAGGAGGCCAGCTATATGAAGTCAAGGCCTGATTAACAACTCTTTGAGAACTATCCGAACTTTTGGTTTTATTGG
>CALEWN010000134.1 GCA_937925385.1 uncultured Senegalimassilia sp. | reverse complement strand
CCGAACGTGCGGGCAAGGAACTCCTCAGGCAAGCTTGCGGCGAACTCACGCGTGAACGGAAGGGCGACAACCGCATCGACGCCGGTTTCCGCGAGCATCTCCAAGCGCTCCTGGTTCGACATGAGCTTGCGAAGGCGCTGCGCATGGAACATCTCGTCGGGATCGATGTCGAACGTGAGCGCGATGGACTTCCCGCCGTTTTCGCGCGCGGTATCCTGCGCACACGACAAAAGGAACCTATGGCCTAGATGCACTCCGTCAAACACGCCGAACGCGCACGAGGCGCCTTCGAAAAATCCTCGATCGAACGTTTCGTCGGCCTTAAAGATCTGCGCCACGAAGCACCCCCGTTTGAAACACGCAGCATGCCTTGAACGATGCACGCCTGCTGTCGTACTGATACAAAGCCACAACCTTGTTTTGGCTGATGACCGCGATGACCTCGCCCTCTTGCGGCGCTTGAGCGCTCTCGCGCACGCCGGCGGTGCAAGCGCACATCTCGGCCTGGACCGTGCTGCGCCTGCGTTCGAACAGCTGGCAATCGGCCGCGCGAAGCGCGTTGCCGTTGCCGACGGCCTGAGCGGCGGCGCCTTCAACATAGGTGAAGCGCACGCCCAGAAGGCGCACCGGGTCCAACGCGGCGCGCAGCTTCAGCTCCTCTAGCGGCTCGAGGGGCACGCACTCGTCAAGCGTAAGTCCGCCGACCTCAAATCGCCTGAGGGCGGACAGGTGCGCAGGGCAGCCGATCTTATGGCCCAGATCGCGCGCCAGAGCGCGGATATAGGTGCCTTTCGAAACGCGGAACTCGACATCCCACTCGGGCAGCTGCTCGCCCACGCCCGGGCGGACGGCTACGACGTTCGCCGAGTACACCTCGATATCACGCGGGGCAAGCTCGATGATATGGCCTTCGCGGGCGGCCTCGTAGGATTTCTTGCCGTTGACCTTGATGGCCGAATACGCCGGGGGCATCTGCTTCTGCGGCCCGAGCATCTGGGCAACCGTATGTTCCGCGAAGCTTCGGTCACCGGCTTCCACCGGTGCCTGGCCCGTACGCGTGACCGTACCCTCGCAGTCGTCGGTATCGGTTCCGACACCGAACGCGATGGTGGCCCGATACGCTTTATCGTGCCCGGTGAGGTACGCGCCCAACCTGGTGGCAGGGCCGATGCAGATGGGAAGCACGCCGCTTGCCAGCGGATCGAGCGTGCCCGTATGGCCAACGCGCTTCTCGCCGAAA
The DNA here is from genome assembly GCA_937925385.1 of uncultured Senegalimassilia sp. Classification (GTDB taxonomy): domain Bacteria; phylum Actinomycetota; class Coriobacteriia; order Coriobacteriales; family Eggerthellaceae; genus Senegalimassilia. Next base: position 1,910 of record CALEWN010000134.1, on the reverse strand, counting down.
ATGCGGCGGCAGCGGTTGACCACGTCATGGGACGTCATGCCGCTCGGCTTGTCCACGCCGACTACCAGCGACAGACCTGATTCTCCTCGCTTCACCTAGCGCACACCGCCTCTTGCAGCGCGGCACGCACTTGCTCGACGGCTTCCTGCATGCTGGTATTTAACGTGAAACCTGCCGCGGCAACGTGACCGCCGCCGCCGAAGGACCGGGCGATCGCGGAAACATCGGTGTCGTCTTTAGCGCGAAGGCTGCCTCGGATGCAATCCTCATGCTGGCGCAGCATGCAGGCGACGTTGACGCCTGCGATGGAGCGCAGAGCGTTGATGACCGGCTCGGCATCCGATTTCGCGGCGCCGAAACGCGCGAAATCCGCGAGCGTAAGGTAGCTGATGGCGAAGCCTTCCTGCTCATGGAACTCGGCGCGCGAGACGGCTGCGGCCTCAAGATGCATGGAGGCGAGCGTGCGGTTTTGGAACACCGCGCGCGAGATGGCTGCGGGATCGGCGCCCTGCTCGACCATCTGCGACGCCAGGCGCATGCAACGGGCGTCGGTGTTTTGATACTGGAAGCGCCCGGTATCGGTGACCAGGCCCGTGTAGCAGCACGTGACCAGGTCGCCGGATCGGGACACGCCGAGCAAATCCGCAAGCTCCCAGATGAGCAGGGTTGTGGAAGCGGCGTCGGGGTCGACGTAGGCCATATCGCACATGCGCTCGTCGACCGCATGGTGATCGATGGTGAACGATGCCTGCGCGCGATCGAGGATGCGGCACGCCGCTTGCCCGATGCGCTCGCGCGTTGGCACGTCCACGCCGACGAACGCGCCTACAGGGCCGTCGAACTCGCATGCCGGCACCAAATCGGATGCGCCGGGCAGCAGCTGCGCCAAGTTCGCCTCGATGGGCTCGTCCTTGACCAGCACGCAGGTGACGCGCTTGCCAAGTTGGCGCAACGCGGCGGCAAGGCCGAGCTGGGAGCCCAGGCAATCGCCGTCGGGGCTGACATGGCCGCAGATGACGAAGTCGTCGAGAGGGCGCATAGCAGCCGCCAGCTGCTCCAGCGTGCAGTTGGTTTGAGGGGTAACGGTCATAGCGGCGCTCCCCCGCTATTCCTGATCGTTTTCTTCGGCGGCTTCGATGGCCTCGCGCTCGGCGGCGATAGCGGCCGACTCGCGATTGCGCTCGGCATCGCGCTCGAGCGCGGATGCGATGCGCTCGGCCTCGTCCACGGATTTGTCCAGGATGAAGCGCAGCGCAGGCGCAACGCGCCAGGAAAGCTGGCGAGCCATAAGGGAGCGGATGCGGCCGGAAGCCTTCTCGAAGGCCGCGGCGACTTCCTCGTATTCCCCGCGATCGGCGGTGTAGAAGACGTTGCAGACGCTGCGGTCATAGCTGACCTCGCAGCCGGTGATGGTGACCAGCGACAAACGCGGGTCGGAGATCTCGAAGAGCAGGATGGACGCGATGACCTCGCGCGCCTGCTGATTAACTTTGCGGTTGGTGGAACCTTGCTTCATAGATATTGCTCCTCTGAAGAATCAGGTTTTGGTTGAATGCAGTATAGGGCACCTCGAAGGTAGCGAGAAGGGCTCCGGCCCCGAATCCGCCCCGTCACCGCAAGACGCGTACGCACGGTACGCACCTTGCGGATCCAAGGAGCCGGATCGGATGCCGGAGCCCTTTCAAACGCCGAGCGCGCGCCGCCCTTGCGGGCGGCATGGCTGATTACTCGGTACGCTCAACTTCCTTGATGGTGTAGCCCTCGATGGTGTCGCCGACCTTGAGGTCCTGGTAGCCGGCAATGCCGATGCCGCACTCGTAACCCTGCTTGACGGCCTTGACGTCGTCCTTGAAGCGCTTCAAGGATGCAAGCTCGCCCTCGAAGATGACGGTGCCTTCACGCACGAGGCG
>CALEWN010000133.1 GCA_937925385.1 uncultured Senegalimassilia sp. | reverse complement strand
CAAGTCGCAGGAGCTCAAGCTTGCCGAGTACATGTCACGTTTCATCGGGCAGGCATTCACGGCAGCGGTGTCGGGGGTTGCCGCATACGGCATGTACGTGAAGCTCGACAACACCGCGGAAGGGCTGGTGGCGGCCAGGCATTTAGGCGGCGAATACTTCGCGCTCGATGCGGCTGGCTGCATGCTGGTCGGTCAGGACAGCGGACGCGTGTTCCGGCTGGGTCAGCGCGTAGAAGTGGTTCTTGAGTCCGCGGATGCCCGTGCCGGTCGTCTTGGCTTCCGCCTGGCATGAACAAGTTCAAGTCACGGGCCGAAATGCTTCGCAAGTGAAATAAGCTAATTGCAAAGTCCCACGTCAGAGGCGTGGGATGCAGTTTTTGCAGCCGAAGAAAACGTGAAAGAAATTCCGTTTGCCTTGAAATACCAACCGCTTGCACTACCATTTTCCGGTACGTTGTCATCGCCTTATCAGGCGTGTTCGAAATCTGTTTTCGTGAATAGGACCTAGGTATATGAATACCCGTATCACTAAGCTTTTGGGCATTGAGAAGCCCATCATACAGGGTGCCATGGCGCGCATCGCCGATGCCAGCTTGGCTGGCGCCGTCAGCGCTGCCGGCGGCCTGGGCATCATCGCCTGCGGCGGTGCGCCGCTGGAATGGGTGGAGCAGCAGGTTGCGGCTGCCCGCAAGATCACCGACAAACCCATCGGCGCCAACGTCATGCTCATGGACCCCAACGCCGCCGAGCTTGCCCAGCTGCTCGTCGATTTGAAAATCGATGTGGTCACCACCGGCGCCGGCAGCCCCGCCAATTATATGGATATGTGGAAAGCGGCCGGTATCAAGGTCATCCCCGTCGTGGCTACCACCGCGCTCGCCAAACGCATGGAGCGCCTGGGCGCCGATGCCGTTGTTGCCGAGGGCACCGAAAGCGGCGGGCATGTGGGCGAGCTTACCACTATGGCGCTGGTCCCTGCCGTGTGCGATACCGTGTCCATCCCCGTCATCGCCGCCGGCGGCATCGCCGATGGGCGCGGCGTGGCGGCAGCGTTCGCGCTTGGCGCCGAGGGCGTGCAGATGGGCACGCGCTTCCTTACCGTTGAGGAGTGCACCGTCTCGGACGCCTATAAAGAGCGCGTTCTGGCGGCGAAGGACTCCGACACCATCGTCACGGGGCGCGGCAGCGGGCATCCCGTTCGCTGCTTGAAGAACAAGTTCTCCCGCAACGTGCGCAAACTGGAGGCCGATTTGACCAAAAACGGCGACGAGCTTGAGGCCATGTACGTGGGCAGCCTGCGTCGCGCCGTCGAGGGCGATGTGGACAACGGCTCCATGATGGCCGGCCAGGTTGCCGCTCTTGTGCACGAGCGCAAAACCGCCCGTGAGGTCATCGACGAGCTGATGGCGCAGGCGCAGGCAGTCGGCTCCCGCAGCCTTCAGCAAGCCGCCGACGCCAACGCGGTGCGCGGGTAGGGGGTTGGCATGAATCCGGTATTCATGTTCTCGGGCCAAGGCGCCCAAAAGCCCGGCATGGGCGAGCGCCTGTTCGGCGTCCCCGAGGTCAAGGCGGTGCTCGACTGCGCCTCCGATGTGCTCGGCTATGACGTGGCCGACCTTATGGTCAACGCACCTGCCGAGAAGCTCAACGACACCCGGTATGCGCAGCCGGCCACCTGCGCGCTGTCCGTGGGCATCGCCTCTGCCCTGCAGGCCCGCGGCGTGCAGCCGCAGGCTGTGCTTGGGTTCTCGTTGGGGCAGGTCAGCGCCCTGGCGGTCTCGGGGATGCTTACCTATGAGGATACGTTTTCGTTCGTAGCCGAGCGCGCCCGGCTTATGGCGCAGGCCGCTGCCGAGCGGCCGGGCGTGATGAGCGCGCTGCTCAAGGCGGATGAGGAATCGGTCGCACTGCTGTGCAAGGATTGCGCGCAGGGCCAGGTGCTTGTCCCCGCGAACTTCAATTGCCCGGGCCAGATCGTTGTCTCAGGTGAGCTTGCCGCCGTCGAGCGAGCGGAGGCGGCATGGGGGGCGGCAGGCAAGCGATATGCGCGCCTGGCAACCTCCGGCGCGTTCCACAGCCCGCTGATGCAATCCGCCGCCGATGAGCTGGACGTATATCTTGCGAAGGTCGAATTCAAGCAGCCTTCCGTCCCGCTTATCTGCAACGTCGATGCGAAGCCGCTTTCCGCCGAGGATGCGCGGCGTCATCTGGTCGATCATCTGACCCATCCGGTGCGCTTCGAGCAAAGCGTGCAGGCCTTGGCCGATCAGGGCGCTGCCGTGTTCGCCGAGGTCGGCTTCGGCGGGGTGCTGTCGAACCTGGTCAAGCGCATCGACCGCAAGGCCGCCCGCCCCTGCATCCAGGATGCGGCGTCCTTCGATGCCTTCGTCTCCGAATACGCCAAGGATAAGGAATAGCACATGAGCGAATCTCAAGATACCATCCGCCGCGCGGCGCTTGTCACCGGCAGCTCACGCGGGATCGGCCTTGCGGTTGCCGAGCATCTGGCAGCCGCCGGCTTCAACGTGGCCCTGAACTGCTCGAGCGAGGCGGGCCTTCCCGCGCTGAGCGAGCAGGCCGGTCGTATCGCTTCCGAGCATGGCGTGCAGGTCGAGGCCATCGCCGCAAGCGTGGCCGACGAGGCCGAGGCGAACGCCCTGGTCGAGCAGGCCCATGAAGCCTTCGGCCGCTTGGATGCCGTGGTCAACAACGCCGGCATCACGCGCGACGGGCTTATGGTGCGCATGAAAGACGACGACTTCGACCGCGTCATCGACGTGAACCTGAAGGGCACGTTCCATATCTGCCGCGCCGCGGGCAAGATCATGATGAAGCAGCGCTACGGGCGCATTGTGAACATGTCGTCCATCTCCGGTGTCGGCGGCAACGCCGGCCAGGCGAACTATGCTGCATCGAAGGCGGGCGTCATCGGGCTGACGAAGACCATCGCCCGCGAGCTTGCAGCCCGCGGCGTCACGGCCAACGCCGTGGCCCCCGGGTTCATCTCCACCGACATGACCGACGCGCTCTCCGAGAAGCAGCGCGATGCCATCGGCGAACAGATTCCCATGAAGCGCTTCGGCACGGTGGACGACGTCGCCCATCTGGTGGGCTTTTTGGCAAGCGAGGAATCCGGCTACATTACCGGGCAGGTCATCTGCATCGACGGAGGTTTGGCACTATGAGTCAGGTAATCGATACATCCGCAACGCGCCGTCCCGATGGCACTCACCGCGTGGTCATCACCGGTATGGGCGCCGTCACGCCCGCCGGCGTCGGCGTTGACGCGCTTTGGGATGCGGTGATGGGCAAACGCTGCTGCATTGGCGCTATTTCCCACTTCGATCACGACGATTTCGACGTGCATGTGGCGGGCGAGGTGCGCGATTTCGATCCCACCGAGCACGGGCTGTCGAAAAAGGAGGCACGCCGCTTCGAGCGTTTCGTCCAGTACGCCATCGTTGCCGCCGACGAGGCCATGGCGCAGTCCGGCATCGACATGGACCAGGAGGATCCCACGCGCGCGGCGGTGATCTTCGGTGCGGGCATCGGCGGCATCGACGAGCTGCAAAACGGCTTCTACACGCTGCACGATAAGGGCCCCAAGCGCGTGAGCCCGCTGTTCGTGCCCACCATGATCGGCAACATCGCAGCAGGTCATTTGGCCATCCGCTACGGCATGCGCGGCGAGTGCATCGATGTGACCACCGCCTGCGCCACCGGCGCCCACAACATCGGCGCCGCCGTGCGCTCCATCCGCCACGGGTACGCCGATATGGCGCTTGCGGGCGGCTCGGAGGAGTCGGTCAACCCCATCTGCATCGCCGGTTTCGCCAACCTGGGCGCGCTTGCCAAGGTCGACGACCCCGCCCAGGCCTCGCTGCCCTTCGATGAGCGTCGCTGCGGTTTCGTGGCGGGCGAAGGCGCCGGCGCCGTGGTGCTCGAATCCCTCGAGCATGCCCTGGCGCGCGGTGCGAAGCCCCTCGCCGAGATCACGGGTTTCGGCTCCACCGGCGATGCCTACCACATGACCGCCCCCGAGCCTTCGGGCGAGGGCATCCAGCGCGCTATGCTCCAGGCGCTCTCCGAGGGCGGCTTCACGCCTGCCGACCTTGGCCACGTCAACGCCCACGGCACGGCTACGCCGGCCAACGACTCCACCGAGTCGCATGCGCTGCTTGCGCTGTGCGGCGAGGAGGCGGGTCGCAAGGTGCCGGTGGTGTCTGTGAAGGGCTCCACGGGACACACGCTCGGCGCCGCCGGCGCGGTCGAGGCCATCGTCACGGCGCTCTCCGTCGCCAACGAGTGCGTGCCGCCCACCACGGGCTTCGCGCAGCCCGACCCCGATTGTCCCGTCAACGTGCTCACCGAGGCCAAGACGGGCTATCCGCAGAAGGTCGCGTTGTCCAACTCGCTCGGCTTCGGCGGCCACAACGCCGTGCTCGCCATCTCGCCCTTCTAGGGTCGGGCGCGCATAACCCCATACATCCAGCGGGCGCCTCGGCGCCCCATTCGAAGGATTTTGCCATGGAAACCATCCAATACCCTTGCGGTCGCGACGTTATCGAGCGCGTGCTGCCGCATCGCGACCCGTTCGTGTGGGTCAGCCGCGTGCTCGAATGCGATCCTGGGTGCAGCATCGTCGCCGAGCTCGACGTCGACCCTGAGCTGCCCCTGTTCGCCGGCCATTTCCCCGGGCATCCGGTGCTGCCGGGCGTCATCATCATGGAGGCGCTTGCGCAGGCCGCCTCGTTTTGCGCGCTTATCGGCCGCGACGAGCCCGGCGTGCTCGGTTTTTTCGCCGGCATCGACAAGGCGAAGTTCCGTTATCAGGTGCAGCCCGGCGACGTGCTCACGCTCAAGGCCGATATCGTGAAGAACTCATCGCGCATGGTGGTCGCCGAGGTGCAGGCGCTCGTCGGCGACCAAGTGGCAGCCACGGCGACGCAGAAATACGTTATGGCCAAGTCCGCTTAGGGGTTTGGTCGAAGGGTTTGACATGAAGCTATTCAAGCAGGGTTACATTTCGTTCGACGGCTCGGGCGCGTTCGTCACTGCTTCGGGCAACGCATGCGAAAGCGTTGCCGATGGCGCCGACGTGGCGTATCGCCTCTCGCGCATCGCGGAAGAGGAATATGAACGCATGACCGCCGACCAACCCGCGCCTAATGCGGTAGATGCCGCGGACATGTCGGCTTATACCGGCGTTGCGTCCCAGCATGCGCAGGCGTTGCCCGCCACGCAGTCGGGCGATGCCGTTGCGTCCCCGCTTGCGCCGGTTGCCCTTGTGGTGGCCCGTGGCAAGGCCGCGAAGCGCACCGTCATGGCGGTGCAGGATGCCGGTATGGTGGCCTGCGTCACCTGCACCGACGACAAGCGCACGGACGCCTTCCTCCGTTGCGCCGATGCGAAGGCAAGCCTTGGCGAGAAGCACCTTGATGCGCTGTATTCCAACGCCTATGCCGTGTTGAAGGCGGCTGAGGAAGCGGATGCCCAGGTTATCTTGCTGACCGAGGACGCCCAGGTGCTTGCGGGCGTGGATACGTTCCTTGCCCGTGCGGCATCGGCCGGCCGTCGCGTGTTCACGCAGCTCGGCGATTCCCCGCAGCTTGGCTGGGTGCTGTGCACCACCGATAAGACCGATGAGGTTTGCGGCATATGGCGCACCTGCAAGCATTGCAAGCTCACCTTCGATAGCGCAAGCTTGGCTGCTGGGCATTATGTATGCCCCTCATGCGGAGGGTATCTGCGCATGTCCTCCGCAGAACGCATCAACGACCTGCTCGACACGGGCACGTTCCAGGAATGGGACTGCGTCGTCGACCAGAGCGATCCTCTTCAGATCCCAGGTTACCTTGGCAAGCTTGAGGTTCAGCGCGCGAAAACCGGCCTCGAGGAGGGTGTGCGCACCGGGCAGGGCGCCATTGCCGGCCTGAAGTGCGCTATCGGCATCATGGAGTCCACGTTTTTCATGGGGTCCATGGGCAGCGTTGTGGGGGAGAAGGTCACGCGCCTGTTCGAGCGCGCTACAGCCGAGCATCTGCCGGTGATCATCTTCACCGCATCGGGCGGCGCGCGCATGCAGGAAGGTTTGGTGTCGCTTATGCAGATGGCGAAGACCTCGTGCGCCATCGAGCGCCATGCGGCGGCGCATCTGCCCTACATCTCGGTCATCACCGATCCCACCACCGGGGGCGTCACCGCATCGTTTGCCATGGACGGCGACATCATCCTGGCCGAGCCCAACGCGCTCATCGGCTTCGCCGGGCAGCGCGTCATCCGCGATACCATCCGCCAAGAGCTTCCCGAAGGGTTCCAAACCGCCGAGTTCGCGCTCGAGCACGGCCTGATCGACGCCATCGTGCCCCGACAGGACCTTCGCGCCACCTTAGCGCACATCCTTGCCGTGCACCTTTCCACCGCCGGCCAGGCCACCGGGTGCGCCCACAACGCTGGCGACCACGATGTGCTCGTCAGCTACCGCGCGGTTTGCGACAACCTGGAAAACGGCACGGCAACGTATAACACCGTCACCTACGCCGATCTGCGCCCCGAGCCTATGAGCGTCGAGGAGCGCGCCGTGTGGGAGAAGCTGCGCGGGGCCATTCCCTCCTCGCTTATCCCTGAAAGCCTGCGCGGGGGCTCATCTCGACGGGTCGAGCGGGCCATCGCCTCCGGCACGTTCGATGCCGAGGCGGGCACGTCCTTGGAGGTTGGCGCGTGCGCGGCCCCTGCCGGCGGCGACGCCTCGAAGGCGGACCAGGAAAACCGCGCGTGGCAGAGCGTGCAGCTTGCCCGCAACGTGCACAGGCCCACGGCAATCTCCT
>CALEWN010000132.1 GCA_937925385.1 uncultured Senegalimassilia sp. | reverse complement strand
GCGCGGACCACACATAGCTTAAGGGGTAGATGCTCCGCCCGAACATCACCATGTCGATCTCCGCGGTGCGGATGACGAACTGGTGCAAAAAGATGCCCAGCACCAGCCCCACCGCCGTGCCGATGAGGGTTAAGAGGATGGTCTCCCGGTACACGTAGGCCGAGACCTCCCGGTCGTAAAAGCCCAGCACCTTGATGGTGGCGATCTCATTCTGCCGCTCGGCGATGTTGATGTTGGTCAGGTTGTACAGCACGATAAAGGCCAGCACGCCCAGCGCAACAACGCCCAGCGCAACCACAATCTCAACCCACGTAGGCGCATACGTGCCCAGCAGCGCCCACGCGTCCATGCCCGACGCACCGCGAGCCGCAGACGAGCCTGAAATCACGCCCGGGGCGCCGGCGACGTTGAACTCGTAGAACGACGTGAACAGCAGCCACACGCGCTTGCAGAACACGCCGACTACCACGAGCACACTGGCCAAACCGACCAACTTCATGTTCGCGCGGTTCTTCGCGAACACCATCAGGCAGAACGGGATGACCAAACCGCCGACAACCTCGATCCAGAAGAACGGCGCGGTAACGCCACCGGCCATAACGGCCAGCGCCTCGGCGCCCTTTGCATCCGGGTACGCCATGGTCAGGCACTCGCAACCGATGAAAAACGCGTCCACCGCAATGCACACGGCAAGCAAACCGGCCAAGCTGGAAATCAGCTTATTCTCAACCTTGAACAGGCCAGACTTGTTCAAGCCCATCAGCGCCAGCAGCAAAAGCGCCAGGCCGGAGTCCATTGCCGACGCCACGAAAATGGGCGCCATGATGGCCGAATACCAATCCTTTGCCATTTGCAGGCCGAAAATCCACGCCGTCACGCTGTGAACTAGAATGGCGACCGGCAAGGCAAAACGCGACACAATGGCAACTTTGTCTGCCGCGCCGGGCTTCTTCGAGCACATGAACACCAGGTACACGATGTTGATAATCAAGTAGCACGTGATCACGCATACGTCCCACAAAAGCGGGCTGGTAAGGTTCGGGCCGGTCACAATGCGCCACACGCGCTGGATGCCGCCCATGTCGATGAGCACGAACATGCCGGCAAGGCAAATGCACACCGTGGAGCAGATAACCGCAGGAAGCGCCACCTTTTTATACTCCGCAATATGGAACACGCTTGCCGAGCTGGCCACGATCAGGCCGCCAGCCGACAGACCGACGAAGAACATGAAGCACGTGATGTACAAGCCCCACGACACGCCGTTGTTCATGCCGGTTACGCCCAGGCCGTTTGCCAGTTGGTATATCCACGCGGCAACGCCGGCAACAACCAGGGCGCCAAGAACGCCGTAGGTTGCTTTCAATTTACTAGACATGTGCAACCTCCTAGTTGAAGTAGTGAACTTTGGGCTGGGTGCCCTGCTCTTCCAGCAACACGTACGCGTGCTTTTCGCGAATAACGCGCGAGATTTCCGAGTCCGGGTCGTCCAGGTCACCGAAGATGCGAGCCTCGAAGGGGCAGTTTTGCACGCACATGGGTTCCTGACCTCGATCGGTACGCTCCTTGCACAGCGTGCACTTCTCGGCTACGCCCTTCGGGCGCACGGGCACGTCAGCGTCACCATAGTTAAAGCCCGCCTCGCGCGAAGGCTCGCTCCAGTTGAACACGCGAGCATTGTACGGACACGCAGCCATGCACATACGGCAGCCAATGCACTTGTCGTATTCAATCTCCACGCGACCCTTATCGTCCTTATAGGTTGCACCCGTAGGACATACGCGCTGGCACGCGGCATTGTCACAATGCTGGCATGCGATAGGCAGATAGCTACGCGTAAGGTTAGGATACGTACCCTGCGCGCCGTCGATCACGTCGCACCCTTCGGTAATCACGCGATTCCACAGCATGCCGTCAGGCACGTTGTTTTGCATCTTGCACGACAATGCACATGTTTGACAACCGATGCAGCGCTCTTTGTTGATAACAATAGCCAAACGAGTCATTTCGATACCACCTACGCCTTCCGCACTTCAACAAGGCAGTCTTGCCATGCAATAGACGTACCCATGGACAAAATCTCTTCGCGCGGGGACAACTTGTCGTTCGTCAAATCCTGCGCATTGCCCTCGATGGTGTACTTCGACCAATTGCCCTCGTACACACGCGGCGAGCCAGGGCGAATGGCGTTGTTGGCACGTACCTTGATCTTAATGCGGCCGCGCTCGTTGAACACCTCCACCACATCTCCGTCTGCAAGGCCGCGTTCGGCCATATCGGCCGGATTCATATCCATGAACGGCTCATAGAAGTCCTGAATCCACGACGCATCGCAGAACATGCTGTGAATATGGAACTTCGTGCGGCCCGACGCGAACTGCAGAGGATACTTGTCGCGCATCGCGTTCCCAACGTACACTTCATCAGGATCTTCGTACACGGGAAGCTGCTGACCCACTGAGATGAACTTCTCGTTGTACACATCCACCCGTCCTGAAACGGTTTTCTTGATGCGAGACTCAAACGCACGGTTCGTTTCATCGCCACCCGGCAGCAAGTACACGCCTTGGCCTTCGATAAGCTTGTCCAGCGTCATGCCCTCAAGCTTCTTGTCAGTAGCGTGCTCGATTTGATAACGGCAGAACTCCTCCGCGCTCGGAGGGACCGCATCGCCGTAGCCCAACGCCGTAGCAATAAGACGTTCGATCTCCGAATCCGTTTTGCTTTCGAACAACGGATCTAGCACCTTTTCCTGCAAAAGCAGGTGCCCGTAGCCGGACTTCAAGGACTCCACGCGCTCGTTTGCCTCGAACTTCGTACATGCAGGCAAAATGATATCGGCCCAGTTTGCGCTATCGCAGTGATAGATGTCGATGTACGCAATGAAATCGAGCGATTTCAGCCATTCGCGCGTTACGTTCATGTTCGCGTAATGCTGCTGGAACATGTCGCCCATGGCAATGTAGGCGTGCACCTTCTTCGATTCCGTGCGCATGCGGTACGAAGCCATTTCCTGCTTCG
>CALEWN010000131.1 GCA_937925385.1 uncultured Senegalimassilia sp. | reverse complement strand
TTGGACACCACAGGGCTGGTCGAGCGATCGCCTGCAGTGAACACGGCGACATCGCCCGGGCGCAAAAGACCCTTGGACACCACGGCATCGCGCGCGTTGTCCACGACGCTGCGCATATCGCCCTGCACATCGCCGAGCATGGGCACGACGCCCCAGTGGATCTGCTGCTGGCGCATCACGCGCTCCGACGGCGTGACCGCGTAAATGGGAACGCGCGGGCGCAGATTGGACACCAAGCGCACCGTACGACCCGACATGGTGGGCGCCACGATGCAGGCGGCGTTGACGGTTTCGGCGGTTTGCACGGCGGCAAGGCCCACGGCCAGAGCCACGCGCGCGGCGACGCGCGCGCGATCGGGGAAGCGCTCATCGAACAGGTACGGCTCACTGGCCTCGGCGACACGAGCCATCATCTGCACGGCGGGAACCGGGTACTGGCCGCACGCCGTTTCGCCCGACAGCATGACCGCGTCGGTGCCGTCGTAGATGGCGTTGGCCACATCCCCCACCTCAGCACGCGTGGGACGAGGGTTGCGGATCATGGAGTCGAGCATCTGCGTTGCCGTGATGACGGGCTTCGACGCACGGTTGCAGGCGCGGATGATCTCCTTCTGGATGTGCGGCACCTTATATGCCGGAACCTCCACGCCCAGATCGCCGCGGGCGATCATGATGCCGTCGGACGCCTCTATGATCTCGTTGATGTTCTCGACGGCCTCGTGGCATTCGATTTTCGAGAGGAACATGATGTCGGAGCCGCCGTGCTCGTTCAAAAACGCGCGCATCTCGCGTACACCCGCGGCATCGCGAATGAAGGACGCAGCGATGAAGTCGACGCCTTGCTCGATGCCGAACAGCAGGTCGGCGCGATCCTGGTCGGTCATGACCGGCAGGGGCAGCGATGTTCCGGGAAGGTTCATGGATTTGCGCTCGCCGAGCATGCCGGAATTTTGCACGGTGCAATGGATGTCACCGCCCTCGACGCCGTCGACGGCAAGCTCGATGAGCCCGTCGTCGACCAGGATGACCGTACCGGGAGAAACGACATCGGCCAGGCCCTTGCACGTTTGGCTGACCACGCGATCGCTGCCTTCGACCGCCGCCTCTGTGAACGTGAACGAGTTGCCCGCCATAAGCTGCACCGGCTTATGGCCCGCCAGCTCGCCCGTGCGGATTTCCGGGCCCTTCGTGTCGAGCAAGATGGCGCAGGGGCTGTCCATTTCGCGACGGACCTTGCGCAAACGGTCCATGCGCGCACGCTGCTCATCATGCGAGCCGTGCGAGAAGTTGAAGCGGGCGATATCCATACCCGCGTTAATCAGCCCTTTGAGCGTCGACTCGCTGTCGACGGACGGGCCAAGGGTGCACACGATCTTCGTTCGCTTTGCCATGCAGCCACCTTACCGTTGCGTTTCGTCTCGTAAACACGAAAACTATACCGCTAAACGGCAGCGATTCCTCGGCAATCGGAAAACCCCACTTTTGCGCTAGACTCACTGCAAAATTCCAGCGGAAAGGCAGCGAGCATCATGCGAACGTTACGTCGCCCGGAACACCGTAAGCTACAGCAGCTTCCCGCCATACAAAGGCTCGAGCACGGATTCCCGCTGATTCTCGAACAGGTCGTGGGCGCTTCCGGACCATGCCACCTCGCCTTGCTGCAAGCGCACGACGTTATCGGCGATACGGCGCGCTTGCGCCAGGCCGTATGAAAGCAAGCCCCCATTTCCCGCGTCTGAAAGATGAGGGGACGATGCCGGAAAGCGCGCATTAGGCGGATGCGCGCGCTGAGACGAAAACGGACCCGCAGCATACCCGCTGCGGGTCCGTTTTTCTCGCGCGTTGCGACCAGGTCTTAAATCTCCTTGACCCACAGGCCGTGGAGGTTGCAGTACTCGTAAACCTTCACGGGCTTGTCGCCGGCGGCAACGGTGAAGTTCGCCTCGGGCGCATCGGCGGGCGTGAGCGGGGCAACCTGGTAGCCCTTTTCCGTAACCAGAACCACCATGGTGATGAAGTGCGGCTCGGTCATGGGATGAGCGACCTCGCCCACCTGCACATGCACGTTCGCACCATCGACCGCAACCTGCGGCACGTGCTTCTCGAACGCGCCATCGGTGCTGTTCGCCGTAAGCTCGGCCATGGGCTCGCCGCAGCAGGACATGGGCACGCCCTGATCGAACACCTTGATGGCTACGTTGCCGCAATGCATGCACTTGAAGAATTTGACGTCCATGATAAAACCCCTCTCAGGTTTACAACGGCAACCCCTGCGGCGCCGTTGCCTCCAGTATAGAAACGCCTTACGTGCACGGAAGGCTTGCAGACCGTTGTTTGCAGACCCGTTACATTCCCGATGCACGCTTGTAGCGTGTCTTATATGTTACTCTTTTTGTACCATTTCCGGAAGCCCCTTTTGCGGTTTCTTGGTGCGAACGGCATAAACAAGGGCGCACGCCCCCGCCACCATGAGCGGAACGCTGAGGACCTGGCCCATGGTCAGCCATCCGCCCCATAGGTAGCCGATTTGCGCATCGGGCTGGCGAACGAACTCGATAAGGAAGCGGAACAAGCCATAGCCCATAAGGAACACGCCCAAAAACGTCCCCTGCGGGCGCGGAGGCTGCTTGCGTGAAAGGACGTACAGCACGCAGAACAGCACAACGCCCTCGAGCAGGGCCTCGTAGAGCTGCGAGGGGTGGCGCGGCATGGCGCCCGCCGTGCCGCCGAACACCACGCCCCACGGCAAGCTGGTGGGCGCGCCCCACAGCTCGCCGTTCACGAAATTGGCGCAGCGGCCGAAGAACAGGCCTATGGGCGCCGCAATGCAGCCCATATCGGCAAGCGTGAGATACGGGATGCCGGTGAAGCGCGCCGCGACGATTCCCGAGAGCAACGCGCCGATAAGGCCCCCGTGAAAGCTCATGCCGCCATGGTTGAACGCCAAGATCTCGGCAGGATGGGAGAAATAGTAGCCATCGCCGTACACGAGCACGTAGCCAAGACGTCCTCCCAAGATCACGCCTATGATGGCGCACAGCACCACGGTGAGCAGGCTGTCCGCATCCACCCGCACCTTCCAGCGCTTCGCCACCCGCCACAGCACCAACGCCGCGCACATGAAGCCGGCCACATAGGCGATGCCGTACCAGCGCACGACGAAAGGCCCGACAGCGAACGCCACCGGGTCGAGCATGCGATATATTTCGTTTAACATGGGGAAAGCTCCGTTCCATAGCATTCGAACGGAGAAAAGGATACCTTAGTTCAAGCCCCCTGCGCCAACCTGTTGAGCGCTTGCCCTAACCTCTTCACGAAGCGGGCCGGGGATGGGGCGCAGCAACTCGACCTGCGCGCCGCACTTGGGGCAATCAAGGGTGAACAGGGCCGT
>CALEWN010000130.1 GCA_937925385.1 uncultured Senegalimassilia sp. | reverse complement strand
ATGGTGAACACGTATGCCTGAAGGAACGCCACCAGGCACTCCATCGCATACATGAGGACCAGCAAAACGAACCATGCGACAGCAGGCAGCGCGGTAACGAAGTCCATGCTGAAAACAGCCTGCTGCAGGAACACGGTGGTTGCCAAAGAGAACACGGCCAGAACCATATGGCCTGCCAGCATGTTGCCGTAAAGACGAACGGCCAGCGTCAGAACGCGGATGACCATGGAGAAGAACTCCAGGAACCAGATGATCGGGACCATGAGGCCGGGAACACCGGAGGGCACGAGGCTCTTGATGTAGCCGAACACGCCCAGCGTCTTCAAACCATAGAAGTTGAAGTACACGAACGAGATGGCAGCCAGCGCCCACGTGATGGAGATGGTGCCCGTGGTGGCCTTCGCACCCGGGATCAGACCCACGACGTTAGCGATGAGGATGAAGAAGAACAGCGTGCACAAAAACGGGATGTGCTTCTTGAAACCCTCGCCGATAACGTCCTGGCCGATGCTCGTGTTCACGAAGTCGTAGCCATACTCGACGGTGTTCAGGAACTTATTCTTCGGGACCAGCTGAAGCTTGCGGCCTCCGATCAGAACAACCATCAGCACCAACGCCAAAATGAAGAACATGTACAGCGTGTACTGGCTGATGTCCCAACCGCCGATAGAGAATACGGTGTGGGAATCGAAAGTTTCGGAGAGGTGCCGTGCCTCTTCGACGAACTTGTTGAGCGCCTCGCCCATCTCAGATCATCCCAGCCTTTCCAGTGAACGAATCCAACATTACCGTGCCACGTTTTTACGCCACACGTACGCTGCGGTGCACACGATAAGCGAAACGATTTCGGCCATGCCGTAAGGAAGCACATACGGACGCGCAACCAGAGCGCACACGATCAAAGCAACCGCAACAACGACAAGGGACACGAACGTGCCTCCCAAGCCGTAAAGCGCCGCATTCGCGACCGATACCGAAGGATGCTTCCGAGCCAAACGCAGAGCCGCGAATAGTGGCAGAAAGCCGACAAAGCCAGTTATGACACCGAGTAGAGCGGCTGCAACCATTACCTGCGTTTCACCCAAACCTTTCGTTGATCACAATTCCCGCATAGAAAACCAGGGCTTATGATAACGTAGAACTACTCAGGGGCTCTCTAAACTCCGCAATCGCCACAAAACGTTGGCAAACGGCGTAATTTTATTCGATTTTGCTTACTATTTACCCTGTTCTACTTTTTCACTTATTAACAAAACCGTGATAGTGTTCGGTTTTTATGCATTTGCATTATTTTGCATAGCGTCATCATAAACGCGCAGCTTGATGCCCGCCTCGCGCAGCATGGACATGGCCAATTCATCCGGATAGGGATTCGAATAGATGATTTCCTCGATGTCGGCGTTGATGAGCATCTTCGCGCATACCACGCATGGCTGGGTGGTTATATAGATCGAGGCACCCGTGATATTGATTCCGTAACGCGCTGCCTGGATGATCGCGTTCTGCTCTGCATGCAGCCCTCGGCAAATCTCATGGCGCTGACCGCTGGGTACGTCAAGTTGCTGTCGCAGGCAGCCTGTTTCCGCACAGTGCGCCAACCCCGTAGGCACGCCGTTATAACCAGTTGCAAGAATCCTGCGATCTTTGACGATGATCGCGCCCACCGCACGGCGAAGACACGTGGTGCGCGTGGCAACCTCATTGGCAAGCGTCATGAAATACTCGTCCCAGCTCGGACGACGATCAGTGCTTCCAGGCATCGGCCTTCTCCCCTTCCATGCACGAACGGCCGAGCAAGGACACCTTGCCCGGCCGTCGGCTTATACCATTTGGTGATTGCTAGTACTCCAAACCCGGATACAGCGGGTGCTTCTCCAGCATGGCATTGATCTTCTTCTTGATATCAGCCAGCTTCGCCTCGTCTGCAGCGTTGAACACGGTTGCGGCAATGCACTGGCCCACCTCGTAGAAGTCGTCCTTGGTGAACCCGCGGCTGGTGGCAGCGGCGCTGCCCACGCGGATGCCGCTGGCAACGAACGGGCTGCGCTGCTCGTTGGGAATGGTGTTCTTGTTCACCGTGAGGCCAACGCTCTCCAGCAGCTTCTCGGCATCCTTGCCGGTGACGTCGGCAGGAGTCAGGTCGACCAAGCACAGATGGTTGTCCGTTCCGCCGGACACCAGGCGAAGGCCACCGTCGGTCATGCCCTGGCCCATTGCAGCAGCGTTCTCCACCACATGGTCGATGTACTCCTTGAAAGACGGCTGCAACGCTTCGCCGAAGGCAACGGCCTTACCGGCGATAACGTGCATAAGCGGACCGCCCTGGCTGCCCGGGAACACAGCGGAGTTGATCTTCTTGAACAGATCCTCGTTGTTCGTGAGGATAAAGCCACCGCGCGGGCCACGAAGGGTCTTATGGCTGGTGGACGTCACGATATCGGCATAGGGAACCGGAGAGGGATGAGCACCCGTAGCAACCAGGCCGGCGATATGGGCCATGTCGATCATAAGGTAAGCACCGACCTCATGGGCGATTTCCGCCATGCGCTCGAAGTCGATGATACGCGGGTAGGCAGAGGCGCCGCCGACGATCAGCTTAGGCTGATGCTCTTTTGCCAGCTTTTCCATCTCGTCGTAATCGATGGTTTCGGTTTCCGGATCAACGCCGTAGGACACGACGTTGTACAGCTTGCCGGAGAAATTTGCCGGGCTGCCATGAGTCAGGTGACCGCCGTTATCCAAACTCATGCCCATAACGGTATCGCCCGGCTTCACCGTTGCGAAATACGCGGCAAGGTTGGCATTCGCGCCGGAATGCGGCTGAACGTTCGCAAACTTTGCACCGTACAGCTTGCAAGCGCGATCGCGAGCAAGGTTCTCGACGATGTCAACCTTCTCGCAACCGCCGTAATAGCGCTTGCCCGGCAAGCCTTCAGCGTACTTGTTCGTAAGAACGCTGCCCATGGCCTCCATCACGGCTTGAGACGTGAAGTTCTCGGATGCGATCAGCTCCACGGACGAACGCTGACGAGACAGCTCTTGCCCGAGCGCACTTGCCACTTCCGGATCGGTTTGCTTCACATGATCGATTGCCATGAGGACACCCTTCCTTTTGAATAATCGTTACAAGCGTACTCTAGCACATACCGCAGGAACCCACAGGGTATGCACATCCTCGCAACCATCCGGTAACGAAACGGCCTTAAACGGAAAACGGCCGGCGAATAGCCGACCGTTTGCATTGAACAAAATCGCGGATTACCTTGTTACTTCTCAAGTGCCATGATCTTCTCGACACGGCCCGCATGGCGTCCTCCGCCGAACTCAGTGGAAAGGAACGCCCTCAAAATCTCCTTGTTAGCGGACAGGTCGACGAAACGGCCCGAAAGCG
>CALEWN010000129.1 GCA_937925385.1 uncultured Senegalimassilia sp. | reverse complement strand
CTACCCGCCAGAGTCTGCATTGCATCTATAAGCATTCGATATGACGCCTAAAAATGCAACAGATTGAATATAGGAGAAGCTATGCAGCACGCTATCGAAGACGTTGAGTATGCAGAATACCTTTTCGACCGGTTCTACGGCATCGGCAGCTGTGCGTCGGGCGGCGTGACCCGGCTCGGCTACACCGAGGTCGAGGACGAGATGCATCGGGCTCTGTGCGAGCTCGGCGAGGAGAAGGGCTACGGCCACTTCGCCGACCAGGTGGGAAACACCTACCTGTACCGTCCGCAGTACAGCATGGACGAGCCTTTCTGGCTGGTCGGCTCGCACTTGGATTCGGTGATCGAAGGCGGGCGCTACGACGGCGTCGCGGGAATCATCGCCGGGCTGCTGGTGATGGGCTGGGCCGAACGCGACGGCGTTGACCTGCCCATCCGCGTGGGCGCCATGCGCTGCGAGGAGTCCAGCAATTTCGGCAGGAGCACTATCGGCAGCGGCCTTATTACCAAGGAGATTTACAAGCACGATGTGGGCGAGGCCGTGAACAAGCAGGGCGAGACGCTGCACGAGGTGTTCGACCGCAAGGGCTACAGCCTGACGCCCGACCGCATCCAGGGCATCCGCGAGTACCTCGAGCTGCACATCGAGCAGGGCAAGGTCCTGGAGGAATACGGCGACGCCGTGGGCATCGTGAGCACCATCGCCGGCCCGCGCCGCTTTAAGGTGCACGTGCACGGCAACGCGGAGCATTCGGGTGCCACGCCCATGGGCATGCGCTCCGACGCGCTTGCGGCGGCGGCTGAGATCATCCTGGAGGTCGAAGAGATCGGCAAGTCCGAGGCCATGCACCAGTCCGTGGCCACGGTGGGCGTCATAACGAACCACCCCAACGCGCTCAACGTCATCCCCGGCGAGGTGGAGCTGGGCATCGACATGCGTGGCATCGACGTGGCCAGCCTCGACCGCATGGAGGCGCGCCTGAAGGCCGCGTGCACGCGCATCTGCGAGAAGCGCCGTCTCAAGTACTTCCGCGAGAAAACCTCCGACATCCCGCCTATCGAGATGTCGTCCGAGACGCAGCAGAAGCTGCTCGACGCGGCGAAGCGCCTGCGCATCCCGCATCGGCTGATGATCAGCGGCGCAGGTCACGACGCCATGTCGTTCGCGCACATCTGCGACACGGGCATGGTGTTCATCCCGTGCGCGAAGGGCATCAGCCACAACAAGAAGGAGTTCGCCACCATCGAATCGATTCTCGACGGCGCGATGGTGATGTACGAGCATTTGAAGGAAGAGGCGCTATGATCCTGGTGAAAGACGGCCGCGTCATCGACCCTGCGCGTGGCATCGACGATGTGCTCGACCTGGTGATAGACGGCGGCAAGATAGCGAAGATCGGCAAGTATCAGCGCTCGGAGGACTACGAGCGCATCATCGAGGCGAAGGGCTGCGTAGTGGCTCCGGGGCTGGTGGACGTGCACGTGCACTTCCGCGATCCGGGGTTCACGTACAAGGAGGGCATCGAAAGCGGCGCCGCGTCTGCCGCGGCAGGCGGGTTCACCAGCGTGGTGTGCATGGCGAACACGAAGCCGCCCGTGGACAACGTGGAGACGCTCGGCTACGTGCTCGAGCGCGGGGCGCGCTGCGGCATCAACGTGCTGACGTGCGCGACCATCAGCCGCGGCATGCAGGGGTGCGAGCTGGTGGACATGGAGGAGCTTGCCGCCCACGGGGCCGCGGGCTTCACCGACGACGGCATCCCGCTGATGGACGAGGCCCTGGTCAAGCGCGCCATGGAGCGTGCGGCGAAGCTCGACCTGCCGCTTTCGTTCCACGAGGAGGACCGCGCGTTCATCGAGTCGCCGGGCGTGAACCAGGGTGCCGTGTCGAAGGCGCTGGGGCTGGGCGGCGCGCCCGCGTTGGCCGAGGACGTGCTGGTGGCGCGCGACTGCATGCTGGCGCTGCACACGGGCGCGCGGGTGAACATCCAGCACATCAGCTCGGCGAACTCCGTGCAGCTGGTGCGTCTGGCGAAGGAGATGGGTGCGCACGTGACGGCCGAGGCCACGCCGCACCATTTCTCGCTGACCGAGGACGCCGTGCTGGAGAAGGGCGCGATGGCGAAGATGAACCCGCCGCTGCGAACGCAGGCGGACCGCTACGCCATCATCGAGGGTCTGAAGGATGGCGCGATCGACATCATCGCCACCGACCACGCGCCGCATTCCGCCGAGGAGAAGGCCAAGCCGTTCGCCGAGGCGCCCAGCGGCATCATCGGGCTGGAGACCGCGCTTGCGCTGGGCATCACGAACCTTGTGCGCAAGGGGCATCTGACGCTCATGCAGCTGATCGAGAAGATGAGCCTGAACCCGGCGAAGCTCTACAAGCTGGACAAGGGCGCGATCGCGGAAGGGGCCGATGCCGACCTGGTGATCTTCAACGAAGGCGAACGCTGGCACGTGGGCCCGAAGTTCGTCTCGAAGGCGGCGAACACCCCGTTTACGGGCGAGGACCTTTACGGGAAGGTGAAGTGCACCATCTGCGCCGGCAACGTGGTATACGAGGACGGAGAGTGAGGGGGCCCCGGGTCGGGGTAGAGGTTGTTTGCTGCAAGGTTCCCCCGGCGGCGCTGTGTGGCGCTGCTGGGGGATTGTTGTCCGCGGTTATTGTCTCATCGGCGGTGTGCTGCTCTCGACAATGAACGATGAGCGGAGATGCCGTGGGCGTTATGGGCGTTGGCGATGATCGGCGGTGGGTGCATCCGTCTCGATAGCGGAGCAATGGCGCGATAACAGACGGCCCTTGTTGCAGGCGGTAGCATCAATCGCCGCTAGATTCTTGCGGCTTGTATCCGGACATCTGCTGGCACGTCATTCAGGTATGTATTCGCTACGATAAAACTCGACACATGGGGATGCGGCGGTAATCCTGGACCAAAGCGAGGTCATAGGAGTTGGAGAGGGTTAGATTTCTCGGAAACCAAATCAAGGGCGAAAGGTGCTCTATATGATTCTGGAGAAGAAACGCTACGATAGGCAGTGCATGATAGCGGAAGTACGGGCGATTCTTGGTGGCGAGGTGCGCAATGCGGCTTGTCGCGTTCCTGCGCGGTTGGCTTGACGGCATCCGCAACGGTTTTTTGAGGTTGTCGCCCAGATGCGCTTGCCAACCTTCGCACGCGACAGGAAGCAGGCCCCGCTAATCAACTCTCCCGTCGCCTTACGGGGCAATCCTGGACCCAATAAGCTGCCAGCTAATGCCCGCCATCGCTACTTGATATATACTGGATGCATATTACCTGGTGAGAGCTTCGATTCTGCATCTGCTCCGCGGTTCTAGGGTCTTTTTTCATTGCGTTCCGAGAGGAGCTTTGCATGATGGAAGGTTTTAGGGAGGAGGGCGCCCGTTTTGCGAACGCGGCTCCCAAATACGTAGCGCATGTCTCCGAGGACGGGGAACGGGTCGAATCCGTAGAAACCCATTTGCGCCAGGTTGCCCAGCTGGCGTCTACATTTGCCGAGGATTTCGGTGCAGCGTCATGGGCGTATGCTGCGGGCATCGCTCACGATATCGGGAAGTTCTCCCCTGCTTTCCAGCGGAGGATCCTGCACGACGGCCCCAAGGTCGATCATTCGACCGCAGGCGCTGCGGAGCTTAGCAAATATGCCGCCGGAATGCTCTCGTATTGCGTTGCCGGCCATCATGGCGGTTTGCCGAACGGAGGAACGGTCCTCGATGATGGCGGAACGCTTCTCGGCCGTCTTAACGCTGCTGAGCGCAACGCAATTCCCGATTACTCAAGTTATCGTAGCGAAATCACGTTATCCTGCCCCGATGCGCCGCGGTTCAGCGTCATTCCCTCGGACAACGAAAGCGGGGCGTTCAGCACGTCGTTCATGACGCGCATGGTTTTCAGCTGCCTCGTCGATGCCGATTTTCTTTGCACGGAAGCGTTTATGAACAACGTTGGCCGACAAGGTGTAGAAGGGGACTCGCTAGAAGTGCTCCGCGATAGGATGGAAGAGCACTTTCAGTCGTTTTACCCTCCTCGCACATGGGTGAACGGGATACGTTGCTCCCTGCTTGATGATTGCCTGGCGGCTTCTTCGCAGCAGCCCGGCGTGTTCTCTTTGACCGCTCCGACGGGTAGCGGAAAAACGTGGGGTTTGCTTCGGTTTGCGCTCAATCATGCCTGTTCTCAACCCAAACCCATGCGCAGGGTTGTATGTGCCATTCCCTACACGTCTATCATCGAGCAGAACGCCCAGGAGTATCGCAAAGTCTTGGGTGCTGAAAATGTCCTGGAGCACCATAGCTCGTTTGACTATGGGGAGTCTGACGATCCGAAAGATCTTGGGTATCGGCTTAGGCTGGCTGCCGAAAACTGGGACGCTCCCGTTGTGGTCACCACGAACGTCCAGCTGTTCGAATCCTTGTATGCGTCGAAGACGTCGCGATGCCGAAAGCTGCACAATATCGCCAATAGCGTCATCTTGCTCGATGAAGCCCAGATGATACCCGTGAAGTATCTGAAGCCTTGCGTGAAAGCGCTTTCCGAGCTGGTGAACAACTATGGCTGTTCGGTCGTTCTTTGCACGGCAACGCAGCCGTGTCTGGATGGGTTCTTCGCAGACGAGGGCCACGAAGTTCGGGAAATCGCGGCGAACCCCGCGGCTCTTGCGAAAACCTTGTCGCGAGTTCGCTACCAAAGCGACGGCACGGTAGCGGACGATTTGCTGGCGCAGAGCCTCCTCGGCCAGCATCAAGCGCTCTGCATCGTGAATAGCAGGAAGCAGGCGCGGGCGCTGTACGACATGCTTGCGGAGCAAAACAAAGATGGCGTATTCCATTTGACCACTATGATGCATCCTCTCCATCGCCAGGAGAAGATCACGGAAATCAAAGCGCTCCTTGACGCCGATCAACGATGCATTGTGGTGGCCACCTGTCTCGTGGAAGCAGGCGTCGACTTTGACTTCCCGGTGGTGTATCGAGCGATTTCCGGCGTAGATTCCCTCGTCCAGGCAGGTGGGCGCTGCAATCGCGAAGGAAAGCGCGAAAAGGATGACAGCATCGTCCATGTTTTCGCGCCGGCCGACGATTACGTTGTCCCGGCAGAGGTTGAGCAGCGCGCCGCTGTGGCGCAGAGCGTCATGCCGTCGTTGCTGTCGGTTTCGGACGGCTACCTCGAGGTAGAGGATGCCGTGCCCGCCTATTTCAATCGCCTGTATAAAGCCAAAGGCGAACGTGAGTTGGATGCGAAGAATATCGTTCCTCGCATGTCGCAGCTTGATCCCAGAAGGGCTCCTCGGGATGGCTCTCCGATTTGCGTCTTTCCCTTCTCGGATATCGGCAATGATTTCAAGCTCATCGAGGAAGGGTCGTTCCCTCTGGTGATTCCTTGCGAGGAGAACGAGGGCGCTATCGAACGAGCGCGAAGCGGCTTGCTGACAAGGGGGGACCAACGGCTGCTATCGCGCTACACGGTGTCGATTTACCTCAACGACTTAAAGGCGCTTGATGAGGCAGGTGCTATTGAGTCGCTTAGCGCCAGCACGTACGTTTTGCTGGATAGGCAATCTTATCGAGATGACGTTGGGCTGGATATCGCCCGCGAAGGGGGTGATGCCCTCTTCTGCTAATCGACTTACGCAGCATAGACGGTTTGCACCGTATGGCAAAACGAAAGGAGGTTGGGACGTGTCGTTCGGTTTCAGCATTGAGGCATGGGGCGAAAGGGCGCTGTTCACGCGACCCGAGCTTAGCGTTGAGCGCGTGACTTACGACGTGATCACGCCAAGCGCCGCCCGAGGTTTGATTGAAAGCGTGTATTGGCATCCGGGAATGCGCTATGTCATCGACCGGATTCATGTGATCAACCCGATTGAATTCAGCAGCGTTCGAAGGAACGAAGTAAAGGCGAAGGCGGCTCTTTCATCGATGCGTAGCGCAATCGAAGGATCGAAGGAGTTGCCGTATATTAGCTCCCAAGAGAATATCGTTCAGCGAGCATCTCTGATTTTGACTGATGTGCATTATGTTGTTGATGCCCATTTCGTCATGACGGACCAGGCAAAGGCCGAGGATAATCCGGGCAAATTCTGCGACATTTTGAAGCGTCGTTTGCGTAAAGGCCAGTGTTACAGCCAGCCGTATTTTGGTTGCAGGGAGTTTCCTGCAAATGTGCGACTGCTTGAAGGGGAGATGCCGGAGAGCGCATATTCCGCTGTTGGGGAGCGTGACTTCGGAATCATGCTATTCGATATGGATTACTCCAACCATCAAGATATCACCCCTATGTTTTATCGCGCTGTCATGAAAAACGGCGTTATCGATGTGGCCGGTGGTGAGGTGTATCGATGATTATCTCCTCGTTGGCAAATTATTATGGCCGGCTGCTTGAAAACCCTGCAAGCGGCGTTGCCAAGCCTGGCTGGTGCGAGCGTCAAGTGAAATTCATGCTCGAGCTTTCCCCTGACGGGAAGCTCAAAAGCGTTATCCCTTGCGGAGACGGAAAGCACGGGGTATCGAAAATCGTTCCGGAGCAGGAGAAGCGTTCGTCCGGTATCAAGGCGAATTTCCTCTGCGATACATCGTCGTACCTTCTTGGTGTTGATAGCAAGGGGAAGCCGGAAAGGGCGCTTCAGTGCTTTGAGGCCTCGAAGCAACTGCACGAAGCGCTTCTATCGGATGTTGATAGCCCTGTGGCTGCCGCTATCGTGAACTACTTCAATCTTTGGAATCCTGGCCAGATTCACGATAACCCTATCCCAGGGTTTACTGAAGATGTTCTCGAAGGGGGTAATCTGACGTTCTGCTTGGAAGACGGAACGACGTGGAAAGAAGCATGCAACGACCCGTCGATAAATAGGGTTTGTGATGAGCGTGCGCAGAATGACGAAGGCCAGTCGGAGATGGTTTCGCTGGTTACGGGGCGAAGGGAGCCTATTGCTCGCTTGCATCCAGCCATCAAGGGTGTGGCCGGTGCGCAGTCTATGGGCGCTTCCCTCGTCGGATTCAACTGCGAGGCGTTCGAGTCGTATGGGCATGCGAAAGAGCAGGGAAGAAATGCTCCGGTTGACGTTAAAAGCACGCAGGCTTACACAACGGCTCTGAATTACTTGCTTGCCCATCGAGAGCATCGAGGAAGGTTCGGCGACACCACTGTGGTGTTCTGGTCTTCCTCTCAATCTGCTGACCAGGGAAATTGCTCGGTCTTGTCGCTTGCGTTGGGCTTCTCGATTTTTGAGAGCAAGGAGTCTGAATCGGAAGCGACGGCTAATCTGAAGGCGGCGCTCGAAAGGTTGCAGGCGGGCAAGCCGGTAGATATCGAAGGCGTTTCGTTTGGCGATGAGTTTTACCTTCTGGGCCTTGCGCCGAATGCCGCCCGTCTTTCGGTGCGCTTTTTTCTGCGGGATTCTTTTGGCGAAGTGATGCGCCATGTCGCGGATCACTATCGGATTACCGACGTATGCCATGCTGCTTTCGATCCGCCGATTGCTGCCCCATATCGTCTTCTTGACAGCCTTGAAAACCCAAATGCGAAGGAGCCGGTGATCAGCTCGCAGCTTAGCGCCCCGCTGATGCGCTCGATACTGCAAGGGGCAAGGTATCCCGAGGCATTATTCCAGAACGCTCTGCTTCGTGTTCGCGCTACGAAAACGGTTAAGCGAGAGCATGCGGCCATCATCAGGGCATATTTGATTCGAAACGCAAGAACGGAAGAGAAGGAGATCACCGTGGATGTAAACCCTTCGAACGAAAACGAGGCTTATGTGCTCGGTCGGACATTTGCCGTTCTCGAGCAAATTCAGGAAGCGGCGAACGGGAAGGCAACCATAGCCGATCGCTATTTGAACGCCGCTTGCTCGACTCCTGCAACGACGTTCCCCGTCCTGTTGAAGTTAAGCGTCGCTCACTTGTCAAAGGTTTCTCGCGACAAACCCGGGCTTGTGGTTCATCTGGAAAAGGCGCTCGGTGAGCTTATGGAGATGCAGCAAACCTCTTTCCCCAAGCGGCTTTCGCTCATCGACCAGGGCAGCTTCCTGCTGGGCTATTACCAGCAGAAGCAGGCGCGCTACAAGAAAAACGACGAGCAGGAAGCATAGCAACGCAATTCCGAATTTGGAGGCATGATCATGAGCAACCCTATTACCAATCGCTACGATTTCGTTGTGTTCTTCGATGTCGAGAATGGCAACCCCAATGGAGACCCCGATGCCGGCAACATGCCGCGAATCGACCCTGAGACCGGATATGGCGTGGTGACCGATGTGTGCCTGAAGCGGAAAATCAGGAACTACGTGGAAACGGTTAAAGAGGGGGAGCCAGGGTTCGAGATTTACATCAAAGAAGGCGTTCCCTTGAATGTGAGCGATCGGCGAGCATACGAGGAGCTGGGAATCGATCCTAAGGAAACGAAGAAGCTGAAAAAGGACGACCCGCAGCTTGATGTCCGGCTGCGTGATTACATGTGCAAGGCGTTTTACGATATCCGCACGTTTGGCGCCGTGATGACCACCTTCGTGAAAGACAACCTCAACTGTGGTCAGGTTCGAGGCCCTGTTCAGCTTACGTTCTCCCGTAGCGTCGACCCGATAATCCCGCAGGAGGTCACCATTACGCGCGTGGCCATCACCAAGGAAGACGATGCTGCGAAAAAGGGCACCGAGATGGGCCGGAAGTATGTGGTTCCCTACGGTCTGTATCGTTGCGAAGGGTTTGTTTCCGCGAACCTGGCCCGCAAAACCACAGGTTTCTCGGAAGAAGACCTTGAGCTTCTCTGGAGCGCCATCATCAACATGTTCGAGCACGACCATTCCGCCGCTCGCGGCAAGATGGCCGTTCGTTCCCTCATCGTGTTCAAGCATGATTCAGAGTTGGGCAACGCGCCTTCGTGCCAGCTGTTCGATGCCGTGAGCATTGCGAAAAAGGACGGCGTTGAGGCGCCTCGTTCGTTTAAGGATTACGAGGGCGTTGTCGTCGATGAGGACGCTATTCCCGCAGGTGTGGAAGTGATTCGCAAGCTTTAGGGGCGGATATGTATTCGGACGAAGAGTTCTTGGCGCTTTCGGGCATCCAGCATTTCGCATTTTGCCGCAGGCAGTGGGCGCTTATCCATATCGAAAAGCGCTGGCAGGAAAACTACCTTACGGCGTCGGGGCAGATGATGCATCAGCGAGCCCACGACGAGGAGATTCGGGAGCGTCGCGGCGCATTGCTCATAGTGCGTGGGCTCTTCGTCCGATCGTCCAAGCTTGGACTTTCGGGTGTTTGCGATATCGTTGAGTTCCATCAGGACGAACAGGGCGTTCCCTTGTTCGGCGAAGATGGTGCTTGGATGCCGGTGCCCGTTGAATACAAGCGAGGAAAGTCGAAAAGCGGCGAATGCGATCGCCTGCAGGTATGTGCTCAGGCGATGTGCCTCGAGGAAATGCTCGGCTGCGACATAGAAAGCGGGTTTTTGTTCTACAGGCAAACGCAATCGAGGGAACCCGTTGGCTTCACGGAGGAACTGCGAGAATCGGTGCGAAAGTTGTCGGCGGAAATGCATGAGCTTTTCCGCAAAGGTCATGTTCCTCATGTGCGCAAGGGGAAGGCGTGCTCGGCTTGCTCTTTGCGCGACGAGTGCTTGCCGTCCTTGCAACCGCGTTCCGCAACTTCCTATATCGACGCGGCATTGGAGGCCTGGGAATGAAGAAGATTAAGAACACGCTGTACGTGTTTACCGAGGATGCTTATTTGACACTCGATGGTGAAAACGTCGTCGCGAAAGTCGGCAACGATGCCTTGGGGAGATTCCCGCTGCATACACTTGAAGGTATCAGCTTGTTCTCGTATGCCGGCGCAAGCCCGGCTTTGATGGGCGCTTGCTGCGAGCGGGGCATCAGGCTTACGTTCTTCTCTCCCAGCGGACGGTACCTTGCAGATGCGAGGGGTGCGTGCACGGGAAATGTGCTGCTGAAGAAAGCGCAGTTCAGAGCTTCGGAAAGCGAGACTTTTTCGCTTGCCGTGGCTCGCAATTGCATTTTGGGCAAGGTGTACAACTCGCGCTGGGTTCTGGAGCGCGCGATTCGCGATCACGGTCTCCGCATGGATGTCGACGCGGTGCGATCGGCGTCTGCTCGCTTGTCCGATTCCGTGAAGGCGATTCGGGAATGCGACTCGCTCGATTCGCTGCGTGGAATCGAGGGTGATGCCGCTCAGATTTATTATTCGGCGTTTGACCAGATGATACTTCGAAATAAGGGTGATTTTCATTTTGCAGGTTGTTCTCGCCGACCGCCGCGTGATCGGGTTAATGCGATGTTGTCGTTGTTCTATTCCGCCTTGGCGCGTGACTGCGCCTCGGCCCTGCTGGGGGTTGGCCTGGACCCGTCGGTCGGATTCATGCACGTAGATCGGCCGGGAAGGGATTCGCTTGCGCTTGACTGCATGGAGGAACTACGACCGATATTCGTTGATCGGTTTGTGTTGACGGCAATCAACAACCGCGTAGTGAACGCTGATGATTTCGATATCAGGGAAACCGGCGAGGTGCGGCTGACGGGTGATGCGCGCAAGAAGCTGTTCAAAGCATGGCAAGAAAGAAAACGCGAAACGCTGATGCATCCGTTCGTTAAAGAGAAGATTCCTCGCGGATTGGTCCCTAATGTGCAGGCGCAATTGCTGGCGAAGTTTCTTCGCGGGGATTTGGATGCCTACCCGCCGTTTCTTTGGAAGTAGGGTGGTCAGATGGTTTTGATTACGTACGACATCGATACCACCGACGCAGCCGGACGAAAGCGCCTTAGAAGGATTGCAAAAGCTTGCGTGAATTATGGCCAGCGGGTGCAGGCATCGGTTTTCGAATGCGATGTCGATGCGGCCACTTTGGTTACCCTGAAAGCTGCGTTGCTTGAAATCGCCGACCCCGCAAAAGACAGCTTGCGGATTTATCACCTGGGAAATAAGTGGCAGGGAAAGGTTGAGCATTTCGGCGCTAAGCCTAGTTATGATCCAGAAGGGTTCCTTGCATTATGAGATTGCGAACTATAGGCGATCATGCTCTACGAGGAAGGTTCGCACCACGCAATGGCGTTTTTCGCTGCTGTTTTGCGGGATTTGCCGGCTGAATTTGCGGCGACGGTCTTTGAAAATACAATACTTTGCTGATAATAGAGCGATGCTACAAAATGTAGCGGTCGCTCCCCGCAAGGGGAGCGCGGATTGAAATGCCTTGCAAACTTATAATGACTGGGTAGCAAAGGAGGTCGCTCCCCGCAAGGGGAGCGCGGATTGAAATATGATTTTGAGCGCAGTCATTTTAGCGTTTCCAGTCGCTCCCCGCAAGGGGAGCGCGGATTGAAATCTGGACAACCCGGATGGCGAGCAGTATCTGACAGTCGCTCCCCGCAAGGGGAGCGCGGATTGAAATAACGGTGCAGATCGTGTACTCGCAAAATTGTTGCGTCGCTCCCCGCAAGGGGAGCGCGGATTGAAATCATTTGATGTTGCCCGTATCCTTTTGAGCCGGGTACGTCGCTCCCCGCAAGGGGAGCGCGGATTGAAATATACTGATATGCACGAGTGTGCGCTGTTGACGCGTCGCTCCCCGCAAGGGGAGCGCGGATTGAAATATTGCATTGAGAACGGCCTTAAACGTGGACAGCGTGTCGCTCCCCGCAAGGGGAGCGCGGATTGAAATACTAGGTCGGCATTGTTCGCCAGGCCCACGAGGGTCGCTCCCCGCAAGGGGAGCGCGGATTGAAATGTTGATAGCGTCCTGGATGCCGATGACC
>CALEWN010000128.1 GCA_937925385.1 uncultured Senegalimassilia sp. | reverse complement strand
TCGATCGCAGCTTGCGGCCGAAGCGTCTGGGCGACTATCTCGGCCAAACGAAGATCAAGGAGTCGCTTGCCATCTTGATTCAAGCTGCGCAAGAGCGCGGCGACGTTGCGGATCATATCCTGTTCTCGGGACCTCCGGGCCTGGGCAAGACCACCCTTGCCACCGTAGTGGCTAACGAGCTGGGCGCGAACATCAAGACCACCAGCGGTCCTGCCATCGAGCGCACGGGAGACCTTGCCGCGATTCTCACGAACCTTGAAGAGGGCGATGTGCTGTTCATCGACGAGATCCATCGTCTGAACCGTATGGTGGAAGAAGTTTTGTATCCCGCGCTTGAGGACTTCGCGCTGGACATCGTGGTAGGCAAGGGGCCGGCGGCTCGTTCCATCCGTTTGGACCTGCCGCGGTTCACGCTTATCGGCGCCACCACCCGCACGGGCCTGCTTACCGGCCCGTTGCGCGATCGCTTCGGCATCGCGTTCCGCCTGCAGTACTACACGCCCGAGGAGCTGGCTTCCATTGTGCAGCGCTCTGCTTCCATTTTGGATGTGCCTATCTCTTACGACGGCGCGTTGGAAATCGCGCGCCGCAGCCGTGGCACGCCTCGTTTGGCCAACCGCATGCTCAAACGCGTGCGCGATTGGGCTCAGGTGCGCGGCAACGGCGTCATCGACGAGGACGTGTCCGCGCAGGCGCTGAGCTTTTTCGAGGTGGATCCGCTGGGGCTGGACGCGGTGGATAATCGCATTTTGGAGCTGCTGTGTGTGCAGTTCGGCGGGCGTCCGGTGGGGTTGACCACGCTGGCGTCGGCGTTAGCCGAGGACCCGGATACGCTTGAGGACGTGTATGAGCCGTACTTGATGCAGCAAGGGCTGCTCATCCGCACGCCGAAGGGTCGTCAGGCAACCGAGCGGGCATATGAGCACCTGGGCATTTTCCATGAACCGACGAATAGCTAGGAGCGGCCGATGTTCGAGCAAGACTATCTGATGAAGTTGCTGCTGGCGTTTTACCAGGCGATGTTCAAAAGCTTGCGACGCGTTACCGACGAGGACGAAGACCCCAAAGAGGCGGCCGATACGCTGGATGAGGTTGTCGGGAATGCCGTCGGGATGGACGGCGCAAGCTTGCTGTCGCTGACACCGGAGTCCGTCGTCGGCGTGTTGCAGGTGTCCGGCACCGATCCGCGCGTAACGGAGTTCATTGCGCGAAGCCTGCTGCTGTCGTCCGAGTATCTGACGCAGGCGAAGCAAGGTGCGTTGGCGTCGCTGCGCGTGGAGCAGGCTCGGGCGATCGCGGATGCGTATGGGATCGATTTACCTGACGACCCCGCCGACTTGTCCGATTTGAAGGAAATGGCTGAGCAAGCTAACGCCTAGCAGAGCGACGATGGGAGTGGATATGGCGAAGATCGTAGCGGTCGATACCGATTTCGAGGATAACAACCTGGAAGAGGCTATGGCTCGGGACGCGGGCATCGAGTTCGAGATCACGCGCGGCCGCACCGCTCAAGCGGTTATCGACGGATTGCTGGAGACCGGCGCCGATGCGGCGGTGACGTCGTATGCGATGTTCCCGCGTGAGGTGTTCGAGGCGTGTCCGAATCTGAAAGCGGTCAGCCGCACGGGGGTCGGGTACGACGAAATCGATGTGGAAGCCGCTACCGAGCATGGCGTTGCCGTTTGCAACGTGCCAGGCTACGGTACGGAAGTGGTATCCGACCATGCCATCACGCTGGCGCTTTCGGTTTTGCGCCGGATTAACGAGCTTGATGCTGACATGCGCCGCGGTGTGTGGGATTATGCGCGCACGCGTCCGCTCGGGCAGTGCCGCGGTCGCGTGTTCGGCGTCGTGGGCATGGGGGAAATCGGCAGAGCGGCGGCCAAAAAGGCTGCTGGTCTGGGCTTTGAGGTGGTGTGCTGGTCGCGTAGCCTGAAACCCGGGCGGCGTACCCCTGAAGGATACCCGGTGCTGCGTTTAGAGGAGCTTTTGCAGACGGCGGATGTGGTGAGTCTGCATACGGCGCTTACTCCCGAGACGCATCATCTGATCAACGCTGAACGCCTTGCCCTTATGAAGCCGGATGCTGTGCTGGTGAACACCGCTCGCGGCGCCGTGGTGGATACCGTGGCGTTGGCCCAGGCGCTTTGCGAGGATAAGTTGTGGGGCGCGGGCTTGGACGTGTTCGAACAGGAGCAGCCCTTCGACTTCGATCATCCCATCGTGAAGGCGCCGCACACCGTGCTTTCGGCGCACGCGGCGTATTGGTCGGAGGAATCCGGCCGCGAACTGCGTGAGCGCGCGATGCAAGAGGCTATCGACGCTGTGGAGGGCCGGGTTGGGGTTGATTGCGTGGGCGCGTGCGTGTGTGCTTCATCTGCGAGGG
>CALEWN010000127.1 GCA_937925385.1 uncultured Senegalimassilia sp. | reverse complement strand
GACAGCCGTCTGCAGGTCACAAGTCGCGGCTATATGCTGGGTTACGACGATTTGAGAGACCCTTCCGTCAGCAGCTTTTTCCGGTTTCTCGCAAGGGTCGGTGACAACGGGATGAAAATGCAAATCGTGAAAATAAGATTTTAAGAGGCAAAAATGAAGCGCATTCACTTTGACGTTGAAGAAGACGGCTTTTACGGCGCATATTGGGCGTGCAAGGACACACATACAGCAGCGGACACGGATTCGATTGAAACCGTGCCCGCTATCTGATACTATATTATTTTATCGAACGTCTATTCTATTCCCACTCGTTGGCGCCGGTTCTGACGTCCCGTCATTCCAGTTGCGCCCAGTTTTCGGCGCCGCCACGGAACGCGTGCCGTCGAATGACACGACGTTGCGTTTCGTCGGCCTCGGGGACAAAAGCTGGGACAACTTCGAAAACTCATCTTAAACTCGGGGCGTTGAGTTTAAGTTTTTGTCCCAAAAGGCGCCGCGTGCCGCCTTTGGAGGCTCGATGGCGCCGAAAACGCCCGTTTTGAAACTCGACCGCTCTTTAGCGCGCAAGCCACCAGCTGCAATCGTAAGTGAATTAACGCGGGCGGCTTGCAGGCTCATTCACAAAACCCCAGGTCGCAGACTTTCGCCATCGGTGGGCAAAGTGAGTAGTCTCAGGTGGCTTACTCATGAGTTGAACCGCTTTCGCGATCAGGGGCCTAATTGCGGCTTCTCCACCAACTGCCCCCTGGGTTTGCCCTGTCCGCCGCACGATATGGCTCCCGAGGCAACGCGGTGAGATAATGCCATCCAACGCAGGCAATGGAGCCTGAAAAAATAGGTGACGGCGGCATGGCCCGAGCCAGCACTTTTGGCCCGCCTCCGTAGCCTCCTTTTTCATATGCGGTCCGCGATACGCCTATGGGAGCGATTCGCTCGTTCAAGGCTGTAAACACGCAGAGAAAACGAGGTATTGGATGAATAGCGAACCGATCTACAAAGAATTCCTTCTTGGAGAAGGCTTAAGCGAATTGAAGAAAATTCGAGATGGCTGGAGGGATGAAAGCGGCTATTCCGAGTCGAGGGGAGGAACCTCTTTAATACCTGAAAATCTATGCAACGTCTCAGGGTCCGAACGGCTTAACTATACCTTCATCATGGACAGAGCCAATGAGTGCATGTATCGACTGATTTGCGAGTCGATTTCCATGCTTCTTACAGAATATGGATACATAACACTACGTGCCCGCGTTCGCAGAAGCGATGCTTACCAATATCTCCCAAAAGACGGCCTAGCTGGGCCGACCGTCCTCAAAGCGAGCAAGAGGGTGGTCCGCATAATCAAGGTGGATGTTGATGGCTCCCCGAGCGT
>CALEWN010000126.1 GCA_937925385.1 uncultured Senegalimassilia sp. | reverse complement strand
GCGACCACCGAGATCTACACTCTTTCCCTACACGACGCTCTTCCGATCTAATGACAAGAGCCTCAAGCGCCTGGCCAAGCAGATGGCCCATGTCATGTATAAGAACGCCGGTTGCGGCCTTGCCGCGCCCCAGGTCGGCGTGCTCAAGCGCCTCGTGGTCATCGATTGCGACCAGGAGGACGGCGTTCGCGAGCCCATCGTCATGCTCAACCCCGTCATCGTCGCGCGCGAGGGCGAGCCGGTCGCCGAGGACGAGGGCTGCCTTTCCATCCCCGGCATCTCCGTGCCCATCGCGCGCCCGCCGTTCGCCCGCTGCCGTTATTACGATCTTGACGGCCAGCTTTGGGAGATCGAGGGCGACGGGCTGCTCGGCCGTTGCCGGCAGCATGAGACCGACCACCTTGACGGCGTCACCATGTTCGAGCGCGCCGAGCCGATGGCCCGTCTGAAGGCCCTTGAGGATTACGAGCGCGCCCTGGCCGCCGGTGCGCGCCCCGGCGAGACTTGGGTGGAGGCGTAAGGGACATGCGCATCGTATTCATGGGCACGCCCGACTTCGCCGCATCGGTGCTCTCCGAGCTTGCCTCGCAGCATGACGTGGTGGCCGTCTACACGCGCCCCGACGCCGTGCGCGGCCGCGGCAAGCAGTTGGTGCCCAGCCCGGTGCCGGCTGAGGCGTGCGAGCGCGGCATCCCCGTGTTCACGCCGAAAACGCTGCGCGACGTCGCCGAGCAGCAGGCGCTCGCAGCGCTCGAGCCCGACGTCATCTGCGTGGCCGCTTACGGCATGCTGCTGCCGGCCGAGGTGCTGTCCATCCCTGCACATGGCTGCCTGAACGTGCACGCTTCGCTTCTGCCTCGCTGGCGCGGCGCCGCTCCCATCGAACGCGCCATTTTATCTGGCGACGAGGAGGCCGGCGTGTGCATCATGCGCATGGAGGAAGGGCTTGATACGGGCGACTATTGCGTATGCCGCTCGCTCGAGGTGGGCGACAAGAACGTGGCCCTGCTCACCGACATGCTCGCCGATCTAGGCGCGCATGCGCTGCTCACGGCGCTTTCGCAGGTGGAGGCGGGGTGCATCCGCTGGACGCGCCAGGACGCCGAGCATGTTACTTACGCTGAGAAGATCGGCAAGGACGAGCTTGCGCTCAGCCCTGCCGACACGGTGGAGCAGGCATGCCGCAAGGTGCGCGCATCAAGCGCCGCCCATCCGGCGCATGCGACCGTCGCGGGCAAGGACATCACCGTGCTCGCTGCGCAACCGGCGCCAGCGGAACAGGCGGAGGCGGCATGCGCGGGCATGGAGCCCGGCAGCGTGCGATTCGTCGCCAAGCGCCTGTACCTGGGCGCTGCAGATGGCGCGATGGAGCTTTTGGAAGTGAAACCCGCCGGCAAGGCGGCTATGGCGGCAAAGGCGTTTGCCGCAGGCATTCAGGGAATCAAGGAAAACACCAAGACTTGGGAGGGCCCGCGTGGCTGAACAGCATAACAACGAAGGCGCGCCGCGTCAGCGCCGCGAAGGCGGCAACGGCGGCTATCGAAAGGGCGGCCAGCACGCCGGCCACGGCAATCGTCAGGGCGGTCCGCGCCGCGATGGCGGCAAGGGCGGTTTCGGCGGTCGCGACGATCGTCGCGACGGGAATCGCGGGCAGGGTAGCCGTGACGGCCAGCGCCGTGATGGCGGCAAGGGCGGATATCACGGCCGCGACGGCGAGAAGCGCGACTTCCGCAGCAACGGCGGCCGCGACGAGCGCCGCGGCGGCTACAATGGCGGTCGTGACGACCGTCGCGGCGGTTACAAGGGCGACCGCGGCCCGAAGCGCGATTTCAAGCGCGACGGCAAGCCCGACTTCAAGCGCGAAGGCGCCGAGGGCGGCCAGCGTCCCGAGGCTGCGCAGCATGCCGGCTCCGATCGCTCCGCGCGCGAGCCGAAGCCCGATTTCCGCGGCCGCAACACTGCACGCGACCCGCGTCGCAAGCCCGAGCAGGGCGGCCAGGGCGCGCCGCGCGGCGAGAAGGGCGGCTTCCGAGGTTCGGCCAAGCCGGCACGTCCGCGCCGCAAGTCCAACGCCACGCCCGCCCGCTTGGCGGCGCTCGACGTGGTGCGCACCGTCCGCGAGCGCAATGCATTTGCGCAGGACGTCATCGCCCAGGTGATCGACAAGTCCACCATGTCCGTGGAAGACCGCGCGTTCGCCACGCTGCTCGCTCTTGGCACGGTAAGCGCCCGCGGCACGCTCGACGAAATCATCGACCGCGCGCTCGACACGCCCGAGGACATCTTCCGCGAGACGCGCGACGCGCTGCAGATCTCCACGTACGAGCTCATCTTCCTTGGCAAGGAAGCACATGCTGCCGTCGACCAGGGCGTAGAGATGGTGAAGTCGTTCAGCCCGGGCCCTGCGGCGCGCGTGGCCAACGCCGTGCTGCACAAGATCGTGCGCCTGCGCATCGATTTCCCGTTCGGCAACCCGGCAACCGACCTTGATGCGCTCGCCCGCACCCAGGCGTTGCCCACGTGGATGGCCAAAAAGCTCATGGAGGAGATGGGCCCGCAGGCCGCCATCGAGTTCATGCGCGCATCCAACGAGCAGGCCCCGCTGTACGTGGCCGTCAACGCTTGCAAGGTGGACGACGAGCACGTGCTCAAGGCATTCGAGCGCGCGGAAGAGGAAGTGCAGCCGGTTGCCCTTGGCGACATGAACGTGCAGGGCTGCCTGCGCGTGCCGGAAAGCCGTGCGCTGTTGGTCCCCGCGCTTGCGCGCCAGCTCGATCAGGGCAAGATCTTGGTCTCCGACGCAGCTGCGCAGATGGTGGCCGCCAACGTGTTGCCCGACCAAAAGCCTGAAAGCGTGCTCGAGATCGGCGCCGGCCGCGCCACGAAGACCATCCTGCTACAGTCCAACGCCTGCCGCAAGTACGGGTCGCAGATCGAGGAGTACGTCACCATCGACAACCACGCCTATAAGACGCGCCTGCTTGAGAAGCGCGCAGAGCAGTACGGCGTCGTGGTGACCGAGGCCTTCACCGGCAATGCGCTCGAGCTTGACAACATCATGCCCGACCGCATGTTCTCGTTCATCTTCGTGGATGCTCCGTGCTCGGGGATGGGCACGCTTCGCCGTCACCCCGAGATCCGTTGGCGCACGAGCGAGGAGGACCTGGCCGGTTTCGTGGAAACCCAGCTCGGTATGCTCAAGGCCGCGGCGGGTCACGTTGCCCCGGGCGGTGCGCTGGCGTATTCCACGTGCACGGTCACGCGCGAGGAGAACGCCGGCGTGGTGAAGGCGTTCTTGGACAGCGACGAGGGCGCTGACTTCACGCTCGATCAGCTGTGCGGCCGTAACTGCCTTGCAACGCGTCTTGCCCCCGGGTCGTCGGATGCGCACTTCGCCGTGCGCTTCGTCCGCAAGCCACAGGAATAATCTAGATCACCCGTTTCATGCCGGCGAAGGTCTTCGCCGGCATGAAACATAATGGAAACAATTCCGTGCGTACCATACATTTATTATTAGGTTCAATGTAAACATTAGTGAGGGGGTCAGGTTTTCATGGAGCCGAATTATCAAGAGGTGGCGAACAGGATTCGCGCGTTGCGCGAGGATATGGGCCTGACCATGCAGGAGATGGCCGATGCCACCGGGCGCAGCCTGGCGGAGTATCAGGCGCAGGAGTCGGGCGCGGAGGAGCTCTCGTTCACGTTCCTGTACAAATGCGCGGCGAACTTGGGCGTCGACCCCATCGAGCTGCTCACCGGCGAAACCCCGCACCTGACGGGCTATACCCTTACGCGTGCCGACGAGGGCCTGGCCGTGAAGCGCCGCAGCGGCCTTGAGTACCTTCATAAGGCCCCGCACTATCGCAACAAGCTGTGCGAACCGTTTTTCGTCACGGCGGATTACCGCCCTGAGCTGCAGGACAAGCCCATCCACCTGTCCTATCACAGCGGGCAGGAGCTTGACTACATCCTGGAAGGCCGTATGCGCTTCCAATACGAGGAGCACACCGAGGAGCTCGGCCCCGGTGATATGCTGCTCTACGATTCCGGCCGTGGGCACGGCATGATCGCCATCGATGGCGCCCCGTGCAAATTCCTGGCTGTCGTTTTGAAGGCGAAGGAAGACATTATCTAGGCAAGCGCTCGCCTAGGGTTGCTTGCCAAAAACCAACCTTCTTCATCGACCGCATCGTGCGCGGCTTAGATTCGCGCACCAAAATTCAAGGAAGTTCGGCAACATCATGAGAAATATCAATCTGCGTTACTGCGAGGAAACCTATGACGAGCAGGGCGTGCTCACCGATTTCAAGGTGAAGTGCCCCAACACCTTCAACTTCGGCTACGACGTGGTGGAC
>CALEWN010000125.1 GCA_937925385.1 uncultured Senegalimassilia sp. | reverse complement strand
CAAAACCGCCCAGAACTTGCATTCGCACCTTTCAGGCCGAGCGGTTCGCCCCATGCAGACATTGCCGGCCGCTACTCGCGGGCGCGGCAGCCAGATTTGCAGGCAACACCTCGTCCACCGCGCGTTTTCCGCTGTTGT
Source organism: uncultured Senegalimassilia sp. (assembly GCA_937925385.1). Taxonomy (GTDB): domain Bacteria; phylum Actinomycetota; class Coriobacteriia; order Coriobacteriales; family Eggerthellaceae; genus Senegalimassilia. The sequence goes on along the minus strand of CALEWN010000125.1, from coordinate 4,629 downwards.
GCTAGGCTGTTGGCCCAGGAAAACGTTGTCTGCTTGCGCGGTTCGCAAACTCACCAGCCGTGCGGTGGGCACGTTGCCGTCCAGCGCACGGAAAGGGGCAAACCATGCCGAAACCGCATATCCCGCTCGATGAGCTTCGCGTGCAGGTGGAGTCATGCCGTCGCTGCCCGCTGTGCGACGGCCGCACGCAAACGGTGTTCGGCGTGGGCAACCCGCATGCGCGCGTGATGTTCATCGGCGAGGCGCCGGGCAAAAACGAGGATCTGCAGGGCGAGCCGTTCGTTGGCGCCGCCGGGCACTACCTCAACGAGTTACTCGGGTGCGCCGGCCTGCGCCGCGAGGACGTGTTCATCGCAAACGTGCTGAAGTGCCGCCCTCCCGGAAACCGCGACCCCCGACCCGAGGAGATTCAAACCTGCACGCCCTACCTGCGCGAGCAGACGCGCACCATCGACCCGGAGGTCCTGGTCACGCTCGGGAAGTTCTCCACGCAGTTCATCTTGAAGACGCAGGTGGGCATCACGCGCCTGCACGGTCGTGTGCAGCGGGCGGGCAAGTTCCTCGTCTTTCCCGTCTTCCATCCCGCCGCCGCGCTCTACGACGGCGCAAAGCGCGAGGCCCTGGAAAACGACTTCGTAACGCTAGGCCAGGTGCTTCGCCAGCTGGAAGAGCAAAAGGCAAAAGCTGCGAAAGAAGTGCAGCAGCAAAACGGTCAGTAACCGCAACAGGGGAGAAGGCTTCAATCGCCCGACGGCTTGGAGAACCTGCGCATGCTTGGGTTTGGGTTGTCATCCCGTGCTAACCTGCTAACGAATAAAAGACGTTCAAGCAAGGTGAATCCCGTATGCCTCAAACAACCCCGCAAAACTTCGATCCCATCGCTTATATCAACGCTCCCCGTTGGCAGGCATCGCGTTTGGGCCTCGACCGCATCCGCGAGCTGCTTGCGCGTCTGGGCGATCCCCAAAACAGCTTGCGCATCGTGCACGTTGCAGGCACGAACGGGAAGGGCAGCACGTGCGCCTATATCGCCAACGTGCTGCAGGCCGCCGGCTTCCGCGTGGGCTGGTTCTCCAGCCCGTTCATCGAGCGCTTCGAGGAGCGCATTCGTGTGGACGGCAAGAACATCGACATGCCCGATCTTGCTCGCGTCACGCTCCAAGTGCGTGAGCATGCCGAGCAGATGTCGGTGGAAAGCGGTGACCACCCAACGGAGTTCGAGCTCATGACGGCAGTGGCGCTCCTGCATTTCGCCCAGGTGGGATGCCAGGTTGCGGTGCTGGAGGTCGGCCTTGGCGGCCGTTTGGACTCCACCAATGTCATCGCCGCCCCCGACGTCGCCGTTATCACGCGCATCGGCCTCGACCATACCGATCTGCTTGGCGACACCATCGGCAAGATCGCCGCCGAGAAGGCCGGCATCATCAAGCCGGGAAGCTCGGTGGTGACGTGGCCGCAGGAGCCTGAGGCCGCCGAGGCCGTGCAAGCGGCGGCGGGAGCGGCAGGCTGCACGGTCGTGCAGCCCGATTTCCGCGAACTGCGCATCGCGCCCGTTCGCCACCTCGGCCCCGAGCGGGTCGAACCCGGCAAGCCTGCGGTCGTGCGCCCGTTTGCCTACAAGGGCAACGCCTACGAAACCACGTTGCTGGGCAGTTATCAGCCGCAAAACGCCGCATTGGCTTTGGAGGCCGTGTTCGCGCTTCAGCGCCGCGGTTGGGACATCCCGCAATCCGCCATCGAGCGCGGCCTCGCCGCCACGCGTTGGGCCGGCCGTTTCGAGGTGCTTTCGCACGTGCCGGGCAAACCCACGGTGGTCATCGACGGCGGTCATAACCCGCAGGGCGCCCAGGCGCTCGCCGATTCGCTGACGGACGTGTTCGCTGGCCGCAAAGCCGTGCTGCTCTCGGGCGTCATGGCCGACAAGGACCATCCCGCCATGCTGCGCACGGTGTTGCCGCACGCCGCCGCGTTCGTTGCCGTGACCCCCGACAACCCTCGAGCGCTGCCCGCCGCAGAATACGCCGCAGAAGCCACCCGAATAGCCGCAGATTTGCCCGATGTCGACGCAAACCTGCCCATCCGCGCTGCGCAAACCTACGCCGAAGCGGCCCGCAAAGCCGGCGAACTCGCCGGCCCTGACGGTATTATCTGCGCGTTCGGCAGCCTGTATAGCATCGCGCAAACCAAACAGGCCCTCCGGGAGGCAGGGTTGCTTGCGGACGAATAGCGCCCGCTTCCGCCCCTGTCGCCAGGTTTTGCCCGGAGGTCGATCCGAGCGTCCGTTCTGCGAGGCCTGCGTCAGGGGTAGGGGGTTGCTCATGGATCGGCCTGCGCTTCTGCCCTCGTTCCCCGCATGCTTCACCTGCGTAACGCGTATGGTTCGTACGTGTGGGACGCGGGGCAAAACCGGGCGCGCGGCGCGGCGTGTGATACCATACGAGCGTTGCAAAGTTTGAGAAAGGACCGCCATCATGGCTACCATCGACACCGTTAAGGAAGTCCTGGAAGAGAACCTGGACATCAACCCTGAAACCGTCAACGACGACTCCACGTTCGACTCCCTGGGCATCGACTCCCTGGACATGGTCGAGCTGATCTGCGACCTGGAGGAGAAGTGCGACGTTGACTTCGGCGAGCCCGAGGGCCTGAAGACCGTCGGCCAGCTGGTCGAGTACATCGACTCCCTGTAAGCCGCAAAGAGAACCGAGCGCGTTAGCCTTCGGCTAGCGTGTCTGATTGCGCAAACCAAAGCGCGATAACCGAAGAAGACCGCCATGCCGGCAGTCAAGTGCCGGTCCCGGATTCTCGTTCGCCCCCGATTCTTCCTTGGGAAAAATCGGGGGCATTCTTGTCTGCGGGGATTCCAAGCCACGCGCTTTGCCCACAACCGCAATCGCGCGCACGAAAAGGGGCGACCCGAAGGCCGCCCCTTGAAAAATGCATATGTCCCGCACTGACGATCTACGCGCAGGTGCGACGTGTCGCGCTACTCCGTCTGCTTCAGCAGGCCGTAGCCGCCGTCGTCGCGGCGATACAGCACGTTGACGAGGTTCGTGTCGCGGTCGGTGTAAGCGAAGAAGTCGTGACCCAGCAGGTCGATCTGCACCAGGGCCTCTTCCTCGGTCAGCGGCGCAAACTCGATCTCCTTCACGCGGACGACTTCCTCGTCGGCGGCGAACTCCGCCATCAGGCTTTCGGGATCGAACTCGCCGACAGGGGCGACTGCGGACTCGCGCGGCTTACGGTCGAGCACGCGGGTCTTGAACTTGCGAAGCTGGCGAAGGACCTTGGCTGCCGCAACGTCGATGGCGGCGTACATGTCCTCTTCGGACTCCTCCACGCGCACGATGTGGCCCTTGGTGCGCAGCGTGACCTCGCAGATGGCGGGGGTGGCGTTGGCGGGGTTTTTCTCCACATGCAGCACGACTTCGGCATCCAGCGGATTGATGTCCATGACCTTCATGGAATTGCCGATTTTGTCTTCGGCGTACTCGCGCAGCGCATCGGTTACAGGCATTTTGCGTCCGGTGACGGTAATGCTCATGTCAATCACCTCTTCTTCGCGGCGGACAAAAAAGACCGACGGTGTTTTTCCTGCTCAGAACCGTAAAAAGTTCTTTCTAGATGGGTGGCAGGTTATCCCCTTCCGTCGAATCTGTAGGTACAGCATAGCGCACTTTGCGTTGATTTAACCGGCGAATTCCCGGTATTTTCGGGTTCGTTCGTAAACGATTTGAAAACGTCAACGCCACGTTCCCGGGCGTGTCGCAACGCCGCCATGATAGACTGTGCCGAATCCGCGAGGGCGGCCCGCAAGGTGCCTATCGCGAAAGGCAGGAAGGGGCGTTCTGGATTCCCGCCGGCTCGTTTCGCCATGGAACGGGCCTCATGAAAGAGCAAGCTTCGTTTCGCGGGCGGCTTAGGCGCTTCCCGCAAGTTAGGCAGGACATGACCGACAGCCGTATCTATATCAAAGAGGTGCAGGGCCATCAGCATCGTTATCAGAAGCTCATCCAGCTGACGCATTCGTCCACGAAGGCGGCAGGCGCCATGTTGCTCGCTGCCGTAGCGGCGCTGATCGTGGCCAACACCGCCGCGCACGAGCCGTTCTTGGAGTTCTGGCATTCGCATGTGGGCTTCTTCTTCGGCGAATCCGTCGTCGAGATGTCGCTTGCGCACGTGATCAACGACGTGTTCATGGCTGTGTTCTTCCTGTTGGTGGGCTTGGAAGTGAAATACGAGCTCACGGTGGGCGAGCTGACCAACATCCGCCAGGCGCTGCTGCCCATCATGGCGGCCGTCGGCGGCGTTTTGGCGCCCATCGCCATCTACCTGGTGTTCAACGCCGCCGACCCGCAAACCGTGGGCGGTTGGGGCGTTCCCACGGCAACCGACATCGCGTTCGCGCTGGGCATCTTGGCGCTTCTGGGCAACCGCGTGCCGGCCGGCGTGCGCGTGTTCCTGTCCACGCTCGCCGTCGCCGACGACATCATCGCCATCCTGGTCATCGCCATCTTCTACGGTCAAAGCCCGTCGCTGGCCTGGCTTTTGGCCGCGGGCGTGGTGCTCGCCGTGCTGGTCGTCATGAACAGGGGGCATGTGTACTCGCTGCTCCCGTATATGCTGGTA
>CALEWN010000124.1 GCA_937925385.1 uncultured Senegalimassilia sp. | reverse complement strand
CAATAAAACCAAAAGTTCGGATAGTTCTCAAAGAGTTGTTAATCAGGCCTTGACTTCATATAGCTGGCCTCCTTTGCCGTGTTGCTCCCGTTGTCCGCGATTCGCGTTGCAGATGATTTTACGCCATCGCCATGTCCAGCGTGTGACGAAGCGCCCAGCGGCGAAGGGGCTGCGCGTGGTACAGCGACTTTTGCGTTAGCGCAAATCTAGTCGATTAAAGGTTTGCGGTGCTTGCTCAGCGCAAAAGATGTGTAATCGCGTTGTTTTACCGGTGGTTCAGAAGGGTTATCGAGTTAGCGCCCAGGCGATGCCCTTCGCCATGCGTAGGGCGGGGTCCTTGAAGTGGTTGCCGGGGTTTTGCTCGAAGATGGTGGGCACGCCTCTGGCCTCGAACAGGTCGACGACATCGCGGGTGCCTTGCGCGACGTTGCGCAAAAGCCGGCTAGGCGTGCGCGCCTCCTTGCTGCCAAGCGAGAAATATGCGTAGGTGGGTTTGCGGGCGAACCCGTTCGCGGCGGTATAGCCGGCGAAATCCGGGTACCACAGCGACCCCGATGCGCTTGCAACGCGCCCGAACGCCGCGCTGTTGAAACAGGCCCATGTGGCGAACAATCCCGCAAGCGAATAGCCCGCCAGTATGCGTTGCTCGGGTTTGCGCGGTTTGCCCTCTTCGACGCGCGGGATGATCTCGCTTTCGAGCAGGCGGAGCTGCTTCGCCGCCTTGCCCGCGAACGGCGCGTCGTCGGCGAACAGCCCGGGGCATTCCCAAGGCGTCAGATCGTCGTTCCAGCAACCAGGCCGTATGGCTGCAAGCACGAAATCCCGGCAGCCGAGCTCGTGGCAAAGACGCAGTACCTCTGATCCATCGCCGTCATGAACATGCAGGTAAACCACCGGAAGGCCGTCCGGGAGGGCCGGGTTCGCTTCGCCGGATCGGCCCTCGCCGGCATCAGGGCGCGCTTCGTCTGCGCAATGCGCCGGCATGTGCACGGCTACACGATTGCCGCAAACCGTGAACTCCCTGACTATGTCTTCGCTACCCATGCTTTGCCTCGTGTGCGTTGAAACGCATTTCGTTCTTGATGCTTCTTTCGTCCCGGATGCGTTCTTCTCTATTTGCGTTGTGTGCCGGGCGTGCCGCTGCTGTTTTGCCCCGCGTGCGCGCCCGGCAATCATCTTCTGCTTGCAATTCGCTTTGCGTGCGTTCTGGCTTTTCCCAGGTTCGCCTCGAGATGCATTAGGAGCGGAACGTGATGCCTTCGGGCAGGTCGTTGGGATCGAAATCGTTCTCGTCGTCCTCTTCAGCTTCGGCGGGTGCGACGGCAACGGGTTCGGGTTCGCGCTCTTCGCCGAACGCATCCTCGAACGGGGCGAAGACGGCGCGCGGCACGGCGAACGTGATGTGGCCGATGGCCCCGGGATGCGCGGCGATCCAGGTGCGGAACAGCTCGATGACCACTTCGGCATCGAAGCCCTGCGGACCGGCGCCGAATGCGCCCACGATCAGCGTTTCTGCTCCGTTAACTGCGGCGATGCGCAGCAGCGCCTCCACGCGGGCGCGCAATGCCGTCTCGACCTCGCGCTCGGAGCGGTGGTTCTCCAGCGCATGGGTGCGGTTGGGCTCGGGGATGGCCAGCACGTCGGCGCGGCGGATATCGCCGTCGTGGACGAACGTCACCTGGGGCAGGTACAGCGCGCGGTCGGTGTAGAGCTGGCCGGACGCAAACCCGCGGTTGGCGGCATGATACGTGCTTTTGCAGCCGCACAAAACCGGGTACAAGTTGCTCTCCGAGCACAGGATTTGCTCGGGCCCGAACGCGCCGTCCTCGTACGCGCCACCCGGGCGCATGAACGAGCACGGGTCCACGACCACGGTCTTGCCCTTCGCGCTATGCACCGCCTTCACGGTAAAATCGCTGGTCACGCTGGTGGTGGTTGCCGCGTCCTCCTCGACTTCGGGCAGTTCCAGCTCGCGTCCTTCGCCATCTTCGTAGATAATTGCGGCATCGATGGTTTCCTGGGTGTCCTTAGAAAACGCCCCGCGCATCAGCGCAAGGTTGCTTGCGGCGGCGGCTTTTCTCTCATCGCGTGTAGGCATGGTCTCTCCTTAAGGCAGATGATTCGACTTATCGTTCATCGTAGCAGCTGGCAAGCCCGCCACAGCCCGATGTTTCCGCGATTTAACGCAACCGTTAGCAACGGTATCCCACCGGCAGCGCACGCCGTGCAAACGGCGCAACTGGCGGCAACGGAGCGTGGCGGGCGCCAAACGCCGCAACTGGCGGCAACGTAAACCAGTGGTGTCGTGAAGGTTGCTAGTTCTGGGTGGTTTTGCGGCACGGCTTTTGTCCCGTTTGCGAACTGCTTGCGGTTCTAGCCGATGCTTGTAAATGGGATTGTGGTACCAACCTTCGGCGCATCACTGCTTCGTTTGCGTGACCCCTTAGTTCTGGGCGGTTTTGCAGCTTTTGGGGCCCGATTTTGACATGGTCCTCGGAGTTCTGGGTTGTTTTGATGGCATGATTTCGGGTGCGCGCAGCAAAAGCCCAGGTCACAAA
>CALEWN010000123.1 GCA_937925385.1 uncultured Senegalimassilia sp. | reverse complement strand
ATTGCTTCCAGTGACTGGAGTTCGACGTGTGCTCTTCCGATCTGCCAAACTATCGGCCTCATCGAGGCGGGCGGCTACAATCCCACACTCAATTTATGCGTCGCCATTTGCAAAACCCTTCATGTCACCCTAAACGACCTTTTCTGGGACGAAGAGCGCTAATCCGGTTCCACTATCTGCAACCCAGCACGTTAACCCAAACTCGAACATATCCTTTTAGGAGACAATCATGAAGCTGCAAAATATGAAACTTGCCCGGAAATGGCGCGAATACGCAGGTCCGAAGGACGAGCGCCTTGAGGCCGAGAACGCGAAAATCTACAAGCTTGGGTTCGTGCTGCTATCGTTCGGCATGCTCACGCTGCTCGTGTATCAAATCATGGCTCAGCAGGTAGCATGGGTACACGATGGCGCCGACGAAGCGTTTCACCTCTTCGCAAATCCCGTTGACGCCGTCATGTACGCATGGCTTTTCATCGTGATGACCGTCTGTGCCGTGCTGCAGACGAGGAAAGGCTATGTCGACACCAACCGCTTCGGGCAAACAGAACACATTCCCACAGGCTATTTCCTGCTCATTTCGGGCATCACCGGCATCGCAAGCGCACTTGCCATCGCCGCTATGCGCTGCATCGCCGAGGCGCAGATCGTACCGATCGAAAGCGTCTTTTGGGGAGCGAACCTGGCAACGGGCGTAGTGTTCGGCGTGACCATCTTCGTTGCCGTATTCGGTGCGCTGTGCCTGGCATTCTTTGAGGCAAAACAGCGCCGCGCGAAAATCGAAGCGGAACTAGACTGCCCCGACGACCTGTAACCTAAAAGAGCAGGATCCCTGCCCTATACCACCCCGTCAGGGAAATGTAACGAGCCGCGCCCAAACAATCTTTTTGGGCGCGGCTCAACCATTTCGGAAACACTGTTGCTAACGAAACCGCATCTTCGTAATCAACGATGCGCGACAATCTACGAGCTAAAAGCCGACGATCAAACCTCCGCGTTCGGCATAGTAGCTGCAAGGACCCCTGGTCGGGAGGATTTCGATCCGGGAATCCTCCCATGCGTTCAAAATACCCTCTTTAAGAGCTTGGGCAGCAGCATGGTGATCGCAATGGCTGATGGCAACGTTGCCGCCGGCAAACCCACGCTCCCTCATGCCTCCTGTATCCGCCAATCGAAACGCAGCTTCCCTGCGCCTGAAAAACGCAAGAAAGGGAACGGGCGAAAACCCGTTCCCTTTCCAAAACCATCGGTTGCCCGATGATCGACAAGGATCCGCAGATGATTCGCTAGGCGATCGGCGGGGTGCCCTCGAAGTTGCCGAAGATGGCGTCGATCTGGATGGCGGCGCCCATGGGCAGGTTCGCAACGCCGACCACGCGACGAGCGGGGGTTCCCTCGGGGAAGAACTGAGCGTACACCTCGTTGACGGCGTCCATGTCGTTCATGTCCTTCACGAAGATGTTCACATTGACGCA
>CALEWN010000122.1 GCA_937925385.1 uncultured Senegalimassilia sp. | reverse complement strand
CGCGAAGATGAACTCTATCACTGCGCTATAGGGGTGTCAAACGCCACGCATCCGGGCGTATCCATACCTTAGCGGTCGTTTTGCGGTGGTGGACGGCAGCAAGGAAAGCACGGGCGACCTGCCCCTCATGCACGAGCGCTTCTATCGGTAGTTACTTCCTATACGTTTTTCGCCCTATTATGCAAAAAACATCGCCTTTAAGGGGGCAAACCCTGTTACAATGGGCGCAATTCCTCTACTGAGGATAAAAGAGGCTGTAAATGCACGTAGTATCCACCCGAACATACGTGCATTTTTTTATAGCAGGCAGGTCAAGGTTCGTTCGAAGGGGAACGGTCGGTATGAAGAACACGGTCGCAACGTTTCAGGAGATGAAACAAAAGGGCGAGAAGATCTCGATGCTCACCTGTTACGACTATTCAACGGCAAAGCTCATGGATGAGGCAGGAGTGAACTCGCTGCTCATCGGCGATTCGCTCGGAAACGTCATCTTGGGCTACGAAGATACGCTTTCGGTGACCATGGAGGACATGATCCACCATACGGCTCCCGTGGCGCGTGGCGCGAAGAATGCGCTCGTGATCGCGGACATGCCCTTCATGTCCTATCAGGCTTCCGTCTATGATGCGGTAACGAACGCAGGGCGTCTTATGAAGGAGGGCCGCGCGAATGCTGTGAAGCTCGAAGGTGGCGCTGCGGTCTGCGAGCAGATCCGCGCCATCGTGGATGCGGGCATCCCAGTCTGCGCGCATCTGGGCCTTACGCCGCAGTCGATCAACGCATTCGGTGGTCACAAGGTGCAAGGCAAATCAGCGGAAGCGGCTCGCGAGATCCTAGAAGATGCCAAGCGCATCGAAGAGGCTGGCGCGTTCGCGGTGGTGCTCGAATGCATCCCGGCCGACTTGGCGCGCAGGATCTCCGAGACCATCTCCATCCCCACCATCGGCATCGGTGCAGGACCTGGCTGCGATGGCCAAGTTCTGGTCTATCAAGATATGCTCGCGCTGTTCTCCGATTTCAAGCCCAAGTTCGTGAAGAACTTCGTGGACATCGACATCAAGCCGGAAGGTATCATCCCGACCGTGGGTTCCATGCAGGCCTGTTTCGCCGCCTTCATGGCAGTAACGGAATGTAAAAAGGGAAAAGACACCGTTCTTTTCATCGACCCGGGATTCCCCGTTCAAAAAACACAAATGCAAGTCCTCGGAAAACCGTTCGAGT
>CALEWN010000121.1 GCA_937925385.1 uncultured Senegalimassilia sp. | reverse complement strand
TTACAACCTGCTGGTGTATGCGATCGGCGTGGCCATCGCCATGTGCGCCATGAACCTGCCCATGGTGGTGGTGGGCGTGGTGCTCTCCGGCCTGTCGGTGGGAGCGGGCGTCCCCGCATCGTGGAGCTATATCTCCGAAACGTCCACGTCCACCAAGCGCGCCGCGAACATCGGCATCAGCCAGTTTGCATGGAGCTGCGGGCCGGCCATCATATTCCTGCTGTCCTTGGCCCTGTCGTTTGCGCTCCCCGGTTTCGCGGCCGACGGCAAGACGTTGCTGCCCGCTGGAACCTACGGTCCCTTCGACGGCCTGCTGTCCACGCGCATCCTTTTCCTGGTGCTGCTCGTGGTGGCGCTCGTCGCATGGAATCTGCAGCGCCAGCTGCAGGAGTCCAAGGATTGGACGGAGAAGCAGGGCGAAGCAGCTGAGCACGAGTCGTTCGGCCGCATGATGGCCAACGCGCTGAAGAACCCCGTCAACGTCAAGACCATCGTGTTTTTGGTGGCCGTGTACCTGACGTGGAACCTTGCGGCGGGCACCAACGGCCAGTTCATGCCCTATCTATATGCTGCTGCCGGCAACCTGGATTCGGTGGGGCAGAGCCTGCTCGGCGTGGTGCAATGGGCGCTTGTGGCTGTCTGCTCGCTGGCGGTGTTCTCCAAGCTGGGCGATAAGGTGCCGCATCGCGTGCTGTTCGGCGTCTCGGCGCTGCTGGCGCTGGCCTCGTGGGTGTGCATCGCCATCTTCGGCGCGGCGCTCAACAACGGCACCACCGATTCCATGGGCTGGTGCCTGTGGGCTTACGTCATCCTGTGGGGCGTTTCGGCCGGCTTCTCGGCGCAGTGCTTCTATGCGCTGTGGGGAACCGAGCTGTTCCCGACGCGCTACCGCGGCGGTGCTCAGGGCATCATGTTCTTCCTGGTGCGCGCGGCCCTTGGCATCTGGTCGCTCGTAGGCGTCGGCGCCATCATGGGCGATATCTCCACCAACCCGGCGGGCTTCTTCCCGGCTGCGCTCATCATGTGCGCGGTGCTGGTGGTCTCGCTCGTGGTCGGCGTGGTGTGGTGCCCGGATACGCAGGGCAAGACGCTCGATCAGATCACGGAAGAGCGTTACGGCAAGCTGCAGTAACGTTTTCGTTGCATGCCCGGGCGCGCGCCCGGGCATGCGCGTTTCGCGGCGCATATGCGTCGGGAGGGAAGGACGTGTCCTGCGCAATCGTGCCGGAGGCACCATCGTTTTAGGGCGCATATGCGCCCGTAGGGGAGGGGGTCTGCAGCCTTCCGCCCATCCCGGCGCTGCCGCAAGCTCCGGCATGCTGCGTTTCGTAGCACGTACGCGCGGTGCGTGCAAGGAGCGGGAAGTCCCGGGTCCGTGCGCGACTGCGTTCCCATATCCGAAACAATAATGAAAGGAAAAGGCGATGACCGTCCGTAAAACCGCCGAAGGCCGCACCATCAGCGGCTTCAAGATGAAGCTGTACCCCGGGTTCGCCGAGGAGTACGAGCGCCGTCACAACGAGCTGTGGCCCGAGATGGCCGACATGCTCCACGAGTACGGCGGGCACAACTACAGCATCTTCATCGATGAGGAGACCAACATCCTTTTCGGCTATATCGAGCTCGACGATCCCGAGCGTTACGCGGAATCGGCCGAGACCGAGATCTGCCGGAAGTGGTGGGATTTCATGGCAAGCGTCATGGAGACCAACGCCGACAACTCGCCGGTAAGCGTCGATCTGCCGTGCGCGTTCCACCTGGATTAGCGCACGGTTCGACTGCATCGCGGAAATCGTGATAGAGGGAAGCCCGCAAGCCTCTCTCCATCTCAATATGTAAGCGCCCGCAACCTGGCTTGTGTGCAGGTTGTGGGCGCGCTTCGTTCAAGCAGGTTTTCCTTGAAACCAATCATTCAGGCTCGTATAATATCCAGTTGCGTCTGGTGACTTATGGATACACCCGGGCGCGTGGATTGACGGAGTCGGTGCGTTCGGCCTCAAACGAGCGTGCTTTGGCAATCGCCACATCCACATCTGTAGGAAGGATCTCCGGTGCATGGTGAGGCATGCGAGCGGAAATCCAGATGGAAAGGTTTGAAATGGGAGTCAAACAGTACAGGCCGACTAGCCCCGGTCGTCGCTTCCAGACGGTTTCGGACAAAGCCGAAATCACCTGCGACAAGCCGGAAAAGTCCCTGCTTGCGCCGCTGAACAAGAAGGCGGGTCGCAACAACCACGGTCACATCACCGTCCGTCATCAGGGCGGCGGCGTGAAGCGTCGTTACCGCATCATCGACTTCAAGCGCAACAAGGACGGCGTGCCTGCAAAGGTCGCTACCATCGAGTACGACCCGAACCGCTCCGCTCGTATCGCTCTGCTGCACTACGTTGACGGCGAGAAGCGCTACATCCTTCACCCGAAGGGCCTGAAGGTCGGCGACATGATCGTCAGCGGCACCGATGTGGACATCAAGCCCGGCAACGCCATGCCGCTGTCCTGCATCCCCGTCGGTACGCTCATCCACGCTGTCGAGCTGCAGCCCGGCCGTGGCGCCGCGCTTGCCCGCTCCGCCGGCACGAGCATCCAGCTGATGGGCAAGGAAGGCAAGTACGCCATCCTGCGCATGCCCTCCTCCGAAATGCGCCGCGTGCTGCTCACCTGCCGCGCCACCATCGGCGAGGTGGGCAACGCCGAGCACTCCAACATCAAGATCGGCAAGGCCGGCCGCAAGCGCTGGATGGGCGTTCGTCCCTCTGTCCGCGGTACGGTTATGAACCCGGTCGACCATCCGCACGGCGGC
>CALEWN010000120.1 GCA_937925385.1 uncultured Senegalimassilia sp. | reverse complement strand
CATGCACCGACGTCACCGGCTTCGGCCTGGCAGGGCATCTTCACGAGATGCTGGAGGCCTCGGAATGCGCGGCGCGCCTGGACTGGGACGCGCTGCCGCTGTTCGACGGCGTGTACGAGCTTTCGTGCGACTACTGCCGCCCCGGCAAGACGTTCGGCATCATCGATTGGGCAAGCTCCTTCGTGGAGCAGGGCTCCATCGACGATTTCGAGTTCGACGACCGCATGGGCGTGTTGTGCGACCCGCAAACCTCCGGCGGACTGCTCGTGGCCATACCACCCGAGAACGCAGGCCGTTTCGAGAAGGAATGCGAGCAGCGCCAGTTACGGGTCAATGAGGGGGGCACGGCAAGGTGCGCCCGAGCCTGACCCGCATGGGACCGCAACAAGCAGGAACAAACAAAGGGAGCCGTCACGCGACGGCTCCCCTTGCAATTTAGTACAGATCAACTTCGGTGATGGCTTCGAAGGCAAGCCCCCGCTGCACGAGCGCCTGCTCGAGCGTTTCACGCTGCTTGACCGGAACGCTCCAGGCAAGGCCGCACCCCGCCGAGATCTCGGAAGGCACCGGGATGACGCGCCCCGGCATGACGCCTCCGGCCGCGGCAGCCTGCACGGCCATCGCATCGGCCGTGCTATGGAAGGTCACCACCGCATGCGGCGTTTTGCATCGCTGCATCGCACATACCGCCAAGGCTAAGGACGCACGACGACGCCGGCCTCAAGCTGCTTCTGGACGATGACGTACATGTTGGTCACCTCGCCCACCGCAAGCTTATCGGCGATGCCGAAATGATTGAGGCAGGTTCCGCAGCTGAAGATCTCCACGCCTGCTTCGGCCAGCTTTTTCAGGTCGTCGAGCACGGGGCTGCCCTCGACGGTCAGATGCACGCCGCCGTTGTAGGCCAGGATGGCCGCCGGCAGCTCGTCTTGCTGGGTGAGCGCGAACACGAACGCCTTCATGAGCGTGGCGCCCAGTTCATCGTCGCCCGAACCCATCAGCTCGCTGGACAGCACGACCACCTTGCTACCCGCCGGCACGAGCGGCTGGCACTCTTCGCATACCTCAGCAGCAGCCTGTGCTCCCTTCGTGAAGGTAACCGCAAACTCGGCATCGCCGCGCTCCTCGGAGGCAGTTTCGACCTTGAGCGACTTGCCAAGGTTTTCCAGGTTGTGCATGGCCGTCTTGTTGTCCACCACAACCTCAAGGGCGCCCTCGCCCATACCGGCAAGGGCCTTCTTCGCGTTCACCACGGGCAACGGGCACGCCTGTCCCTTGCAATCGAGCTTCTCCATGAGCATCTCCTTTCCGCGGCGTTGTGCGCCGCACTTGCGCAAATCTTCCCGCTACAGCATCTCGATGAATGCGCCCAGGCGGGTTTCCACCTGGCCGGCATCGTTGGTGGAGTAATCGGTTTCAAGCTTCATGTAGGGCACGCCGGCCTGCTCGCAGGCGCGCTGCACGCGCACCGCCTCGATGTTGAAGGTATGGCATGCCTGCAGCACCACTTCGACCACGCCGTCCACCTTGTATTTGTCCACCATGTCCATCATATGCTCGATGCGGCCGTCGTTGGGCGACATGACCGAGCAATTGATCTGCAGGTAGCGGTCGGAGATGGCGCGCAGGATGTCGGGCGCATCCTCGTCGACGAGCATGCCCTGGGTGCGCTCACCCGAGCAATCATCGATGCACACGATCACGCCGCCGGCGCGTTCGGCGGTCATGCCGACCTTCTGGATGACGCCGCCCGTGGGGCAGCCCGTGATCATGATGCGCTTGGCGCTAGCAGGCACCGGGCGCTCCCCCGCCTCGTAGGCGCTGCGGCGTTTCTTCGCAAGGTCCTCGAGGGTTTGCGCATAGGAATCGACGTCGAAGCTGAACGTGGCGCGCAGCAAGGTGGCCATAAGCTCCACGCCGCTCATGGCGGGAGGCTCGTTTTGCTGCAGGTTGTACAGGTCCATCATGGCGCGGCGTACGCGGTTGCGCTTGCGAACCGCCTCGCGCAGCGCCTCATCGGTGATTTCCACATCGAAGCGCTGCTCGAGCTCCTGTTTGAGCAGCTTGCATTCCTCGTACCAGATATCGCCGGCATAAGCGCGGTTGCGGGCCTGGGGCAGCTGCATGACGTGCACCGGCTTGATGTCGGCGAGCAGCTCGTACATCTTCTTCTTGCCGTCGCACGTGGTTTCGCCCAAGATCATGTCGCTGAAGTAGGTGAAGGGGCATTTGTCGGTGAGCGCGAATCCGTAGGTGCCCTTGATGAGCGGGCAGAGGTTTTTCGGCAGCACCGTTTCGGCATCGGGGATGGTCTCGTTGTTCATGCCGCACAGGCCAACCGCGCCCGCGCCCGCGGCGTCTACCAGCTCAAGCGGGCTGTACGAGCACAGGTAACCGCACAGCTTGCCGCCTTCCTGCTTGTAGTTCATGGCGTTGACGAAGCTGGCGCGGCGCGCCTCGTCGAAGGTGTCGTAGATGCCGGGCAGGTCGACAGGAACCGCCGGTTCGTTTGCGGGTTCGAACATGAAAGCCTCTATTCATTTTCTCGTCTGTGATGATGCGGGCGCAAAAAGGGTATGCGCATGTGACGCAAGCGTGCTTGCGTATGCAGAATGATGCGCGCCCGATGGCAGAAAACGGCGCGTCTTTCGAATGACTATAGCACCGCCGCCCAACCACGCCTTCGCGCAAAACGAAAACGGCACCCGCAATCCGCAAGTGCCGTTTTCGAAGTCGATGTTGACGCGAATTCGCAACCGCAACGCTACTTCGCGTTGTTCCTAGCGTACACGAACCAGTAGGCAAGACCGACCAGGACGCCGCCGACGATGTTGCCCACCGTGGCGGCAGACAGGTTATACAGGATGGCAGTCACGTCAAGCGCGCCGGCGTTGGCGACCGCAGCGCCGAACCCGGCGGACTTCATAAGCAGGCCCGTGGGCAGGAAGAACATGTTCGCCACGCAGTGCTCGAAGCCGGCAGCCACGAAGAAGCTGATGGGGAGCATGATGCCAAGGACCTTGTCCACCACGGTACGCGCAGAGAAGCCGATCCACACCGCCAGGCACACCATGACGTTGCACATGATGCCCTTGGCCATGAGCACGAGCCAATCAGGGGTGACCTTGCCGACGGCC
>CALEWN010000119.1 GCA_937925385.1 uncultured Senegalimassilia sp. | reverse complement strand
TCAACGGGCAGGTGTACGGCGTGCTGGGAATCGAGGTGTCCACCGCGTATCTGGCGGACACGTGCTTCCCCATATCCGAACTGAACGGCAGCGAAGCGGGCGGCTACGCCCTTGCGCTGGCAGACGGCAACGACTCGTATCAGATCATCACGGGAAACGGCGTGCTCTACAACGCGGTAAACGCCGAAGGGCCCGCCTTCGCGCTTGAGGAAACGCGCAATACGGGCCTTATGCAAGTCGAAGGCGTTACCATGGGCGACCAACAGGTGTACGCGATCGCCGAGCCGCTGAAGCTGTACTCGGGCATCGTGCCCTATGACGACACGGGCTGGGCGGTCGTCGGGCTGTTCTCCAAGGACTCCATCTTCGCCGCAGGCAACTCGCTGTACCACCGACTGGGCGTCACCATCGGCCTTACCACCATCGGATGCCTGGTGCTGGTGGTGCTGGTCTCGCGCGCCATCAACCGACCGCTCAGGGAGCTGATCGACAGCGTCCAGGGAGGCATGGAGAAGCTGCACGCGTTCCGCACCTCCGTCGCCGAGGTCGACCAACTCCATGACGTCATCCTCGACCTCACCGAGGACGGCCTGGAGAAGCAGCGCAAGCTCAACGAGGAGAAGGAGCGCTATCGCTTGGCCGTTAAGGGCACGAACGACGCATTCTTCACCTACCATCCCGAAACGGGAGCCATCGAGATCACGAACTCCCCCAACGACGGCGAGTTCGATTCCGCGTGCTTCTGGGACCTGTTCCGCCGCGAAAGCGCGAACCCCGAGGCGGTGGACGCCATCGAGCAGGCCGTGAACCGGATGCAGGAGACGAGCATCCAGGTGGAGGTCGTGACCGAGCACTTGCCGCAAGGACGTTGGCTTGAGGTGAGCTCATCGCGCGTGGACGACGCCGCCAGCGGGCAGGACTGCATGGTATGCGTCATCCACGACATCGACGGCAGGAAGCGCCGCGAAATCGAATCCGCGCGCAAGCAAGAGCTCGCTCCCGCAACGACGGCATATCGCTTTGAACCTGGCATGGGCGTCATCGCCGCAGCGCGCGCAGGCGCAGCTGCGGGACAGCTTGCCGCCATTGAGATCGACGGTTTCACAAGCATCGTGCGCGACTACGGCATCCCCTTCGGCGACGTGCTGCTCAACGAGCTGACCAAGGTCACGCGCGCATTCAATCTTGACAAGGGCAACCACGACGCCATCCTGGTGCGCGCCGGCGCCGGGCAGTTCGTCTGCTGGGTCCCCGGCAAACACGCCGACGACGCCGTCAGCGAGGTAGCCGAGCTGCAACGAAGGTTCGCGAAATTGGTGCGCCCTGGGGTGCTGGAACTGTGGCTTCACGCGGGCATCGCCTCGTCAAGCGACGTTAGGAGCACGCACGAGTTGCTTCGCCGAGCGCGAACGGCGCTTCAGGCGTCGATGGGCCATCGTGCGATTTGCACTTGCTGGGAGCCATCAATGGATGACGCATACAGGCTGAAGCCGTTCGACCCCATATCCTCTTTCAACCATGTCGAGGACATGACCTTGCCCGTCCTGACGCTGAACCTGCTCGATAGGCGCCTTTCGCTGGCGGCGGGCATGGACCTGCTTATGCGACGGCTGAACGAGAAGCTCGACGTGACCAACCTGCTCATCACGTCGTTTCAAGAAGACTATCAGACGGCATCGGTGCGCTATTTCTTCGGCCCCATCCCGGGCATCGACGAGAGCGCCGTGTTCCCGCTTTCGCGGGAGGCCATCGACACGCTGCAGCGATTCGGCGAGCAGGGCCTTGTGCATCCTGTGAGCGAGATGCCCATCTTCGCCATGTCCGCCGAGACGCGCGCTTACGCCAACGGCATCGCGTTCCCCATGATGAACGTGGGGAAATACTCGGGGTCCGTGTTCTTCCTGAACGACGCGGGCAAGGCCTTCGACGATGATGAGACCGCAAGCACCCTGCGCGAGGTGGGCGCGATCATCCAAAACCGCATCAACCAAGAGGAGCTCGACCAGTCGGCGCGGGCGAAGTCCGACTTCCTTGCACGCATGTCGCACGAGATCCGCACGCCCATGAACGGCATCATCGGCATGACCGAGATAGCCTTGAAGCCCGAGCAGAGCGACGAGCGGCGCGTCGATTGCCTGAACAAGGTGCATGCGTCATCGCTGTACCTGCTCGATCTGCTCAACGGCATCCTGGACATGACGAAGATCGAGAACAACAAGATGCTGCTCGGCGATGCGCCCTTCAGCATGAGCCATGTGGTCGAGGAGCTCAACGCCGTAAGCGCCGGAAGGCTTGCCGCGCGCAACCAGAAGCTGGTCGTGGACATGCGAACGCAGCACGATTGGTTCATGGGCGACGCGCTGCGCCTTAACCAGGTGCTCATCAACCTGGTGGGCAACGCCGTGAAATATTCGTACGATGGCGGCACCATCACGGTGACCATCGAGGAGAGGGCCGCCGATGGCGGCTCCGGAACGGTGAACGTGTACTTCGCCGTCGCCGATGAGGGCGTGGGCATCGCCGAGGAGGACATCGAGCGCATCTTCGCCAAGTTCGAGCAGGTAAACACCACGGACGCCCGCCAGCAGGGCACAGGGCTGGGGCTTGCCATCAGCAACCGCATCGTGCTCATGATGGGCGATCGCATCCGCGCGAACAGCCGCCTGGGGCATGGCAGCACGTTCTATTTCGAGATCCCCCTGACGATAGCCGATGCGGCCGACAAGTCGTCGTGCGCAAACGCCGAGCAGGTCGATTTCACCGGGAAGCACGCCTTGGTAGCCGAGGACAACGAGCTGAACATGGAGATCATTGCGTACGTGCTCAACGACATGGGATTCACCGTGGATAAGACGACGAACGGACAGGAAGCGGTGGACGCGTTCGCGCAATCCCCCGTTGGGCGCTACGACATCGTCTTGATGGACGTCATGATGCCGGTCATGGACGGGCTTACCGCCGCACACCGCATCCGCGGCCTTGGCCGTGCCGATGCCGCCGATGTGCCCATCGTGGCGACCAGCGCGAACGCGTTCGCCGAGGACGTGAAGCGCTCGCTAGCCAGCGGCATGAACGCCCACGTCTCCAAGCCCATCGACCCGGAAAAGCTGGCGAAGGTGCTGGCCAAGGTGATGCGATAAGGGCGGCTGCACCTAGCGGCTTGCACTCCACGCTGCGAGCCGCGAATCACTCGCATGTCCGTCTTATAACGCACGGGGAGCCGCTTTTCAGCGGCCCCCCGTTTACATTTACGTTTACGATTACGTTGGCTGCCTGACTCGACCACAGACCGCGCCTTCGCAACCAACCAGCTTTCGCTTACACAATCAGCAAGTCGCTAACCGCAACCCGCAAGCTGCGCTTGCGCTATTCTGCCAGCTTCTTCGCCAGCAACTGATTGATGATCTTCGGGTTGCCCTGGCCGCGCATCTCCTTCATGCACTGGCCCACGAAGAACCCGATGACCTTCGTGTTGCCCTCCTTGTAGCGGGCAACCTCGTCGGGGTTCGCCGCGATGATGGCATCCACGACGGCCTCGATGGCGCCGGTGTCCGACACCTGCTTCATGCCGCGCTCCTCGACGATGACCGAGGGGTCCTTATCCTCGTCCATGATGGTGGAGAACACTTGCTTAGCCTGCTTGGACGAGATGGCGTCCTCGGCAAGCAGCTTCACCAGCTCCA
>CALEWN010000118.1 GCA_937925385.1 uncultured Senegalimassilia sp. | reverse complement strand
GATTTCACGGCGGACCGGATCGAAGCAGGAGATGGTCACGCATTCCGGCGTATCATCGATGATGAGATTGGTGCCGGTAAGCTGCTCGAAAGAGCGGATGTTGCGGCCCTCACGGCCGATGATACGGCCCTTCAGGTCATCGGAAGGGATATGAATCGCCGAAACGGTGGTTTCAGCGGTATGATCTGCAGCTACACGCTGAATGGCAAGGCTGAGGATGGAGCGTGCCTTCTTATCGGCCTCCGCCTTGGTACGAGCCTCGGAATCGCGGATGATAGCCGCGGACTCGTGCGCCACCTCGTCTTTCAGCGTATCGAGAAGCTCGGTTTTCGCCTCATCGGCAGTCATGCCCGCAACCTGCTGCAGGCGAATGCCGATTTGCTCTTCGGACTCGTCAAGATCGCGCTGGCTGCGATAGAGCTGGCCTTGCATCGTGGAAATCTGATGCTCGCGGGAGTCCAGAGACTTCTCACGCGTGTCGAGAGATTCAACGCGGCGATCCAAAGACTCCTCGCGCTGATTCACGCGTTGCTCTGCAGCACGCACCTCCTTCAAGCGCTCTTTGTTCTCGGCCTGGGCCTCCTGGCGAAGACGCAATGCTTCGTCCTTGGCTTCGACCACTGCTTCACGACGCAAAGTTTCCGCCTGGCGCTTTGCATCCTCGACGACGGTATGCGCTTCGTCGGCAGCGCGTTGGGCCCTTGATTTGGCAACGAATTTATTGATGACGAAACCGGCGGCGATGCCGATTGCGGCGCCAATGATAAGCCAAATAATGGATTCCATGCTTGTCCCCCTTTCGAGTTTGGACGGGTACTGTGGGTTTCATAGGTTCCATTGCATAAAAAATCCCGGCATAACCGGGCATGAGCGTACGTGCGCAACGACTGGACGTATACATTTGTTTATATATTCCAACAGTGCCGTATAAGGCACGGTAGCTCAGGCTTATATTTCATGATAAAGGTTCTATTTGAAATGGAAAAGGGCAACCATGCAAAAAAGCCGGTTCTACAGGAGAAACCGGCTTTTTAATGGCCTATGATCGGATCAATGGGCCGAAAGGGCGTTGTACCTGCATCGTTCCTCGAATATACGAGCTGCCGATGCCGCCACACTTGATGTATATCCCTTTTGTACGAGCTTCCTATATGCCGCCTCGCGAGTTCGCTTGGCTTTAGGCGGCTTGGCATCAAGCAGGCGCAATGCGCGAGTTAGTTCATCTGGCCCGTTTTCGTTGGATAGCGCATCCTGGTATGCGGGGACGCTACAAGGGTCGATATCCGCTTGTTCGAGCTCGAAGGCGATGCCCCGAAGGCCCTTCCCTTGGGAAAGCCTGCTTCGAACCAATACATCCGCGTAGCGTTCATCGCATACAAGTCCGCAGTCGACGGCCCTTTGCACAGCCTCGAATGCGACGTGCTCATCAAAGCCATTTGCTATCAGTCGTTTACGAAGCAAGGTGCTGGCATGTTCGCGAATGCACAGCAGGCGTTGGATTTTCGCAAACGCCTGCTGTGCTTGATCGCAATCTGCATCTGCATGCTTAGCTTGCTTGTTCTGCAGTTTCTGACCGTTGGCGCAACGACTCGAGTCCAAGCAACCATCCTGCAGAGGTGCGCTTTCAGATTGGAAGGTTTCGATGCAAGCAGCGTGTTTGCGATTCGGATTGGCAACGCCTGAGGCATCGGCTTCGTTTCGGCATGCGTGCTCCGAATACCGTTCGTGTGCACCTGAGCCTTCTTCGATGGCTTTGATCTGGGCGCGCAGATCAGCCAAACAGCGCTCCCTTGCCATTGCATGCTGCATGGTTATTTCTTGCCCTTGGGTTTCGCCACGGGGTTGACGGCGTCGAAGTCTTCCTGCTCCTTGGTGATGATTGGGATGTCGAACGCCTCTCGAACCTTCGTTTCCAGCTCATCGCGAAGATCGGGGTTCTCTTTCAACGTATGCTTTGCCGCTTCACGTCCTTGCCCTAAGCGCTCTTCACCATAGGTGTACCAAGCGCCCGATTTCTTGGCGACCCCTGCTTCTACCGCCATATCGACGATACAGCCCTCTCGAGAAATGCCTTCACCGTACATGAGGTCGAACTCTGCTTGGCGAAACGGCGGCGCAACCTTGTTCTTGACGACCTTGGCACGAACGCGGTTGCCTACGATTTCGCCATCGCGCTTAATGGAATCGATACGGCGAACATCGATTCGCACGCTGGAGAAGAACTTCAGCGCACGTCCGCCCGTTGTGGTTTCGGGGTTTCCGAACATCACGCCGATTTTCTCGCGCAACTGATTAATGAAGATGCACGTGGTGTTTGATTTGGAAAGCGAGCCCGCAAGCTTTCGAAGGGCTTGGGACATAAGCCTTGCTTGCAGACCGACGGTGGTATCGCCGATCTCGCCTTCGATTTCGGCTCGGGGTACCAATGCCGCGACGGAGTCGATGACAACGCAATCGATTGCGCCCGAACGGACGAGCATGTCGCAAATCTCGAGAGCCTGCTCTCCGAAATCGGGCTGGGAGATGAGCACATCATCGATGTCCACTCCCAAGCGAGCCGCGTAGACCGGATCAAGCGCATGCTCTGCATCGATGAACGCGACGACTCCGCCGAGTGCCTGTGCTTCGGCGAGAATTTGAAGCGCAAGCGTGGTTTTACCGCTAGATTCTGGTCCATACACCTCGATGATTCGGCCACGCGGAACTCCGCCAATTCCCAAAGCCGCATCAAGCGGTAAAGCGCCAGTGGGGATAGCGCCGATGTTCAGGTCATGACCGCCATCGCCATATTTCATGATGAGCCTTTGCCGAACTTTGATTCGATTTGGTCGGTTGTGACCTTGAGCATCTTGGTCTTTTCTTCATTCATGCGCTGGTTACCCTTCCTTTGCGCTGCATTGCAACGCTACTGATTATACGAACGCCTGTTTCATAGTCAAGTACCAAATACAAACATCGGTACGACTTTTACTATGATAGCTCCCCAACCTTGCCCAACGCTTGCGCTCAATACCAAACAGGTTCACCTGAACCTTGCACGGTTGTCGGGTGAACCTGTTCGATTTCTACATTGTTAGTGATGTTTTCGGACGCCGTCTATGCCGATGCGATGCGCGAATTCAGTTCGACCCCTGCTGCTGGCCGCACACAGCGGCATCGAGCATACGCAACGCCTCGAATACGGTCTGCAGGCGCACTTGATTGCGATCGCCCTCGAAATGCTTTCTTTGAGCCGTGATGCCGTTATCGCTTGCGCAGGCGAAGCAGACGGTTCCCACGGGTTTTCCCGGTTCTGCCCCGGACGGTCCGGCGATACCGGTGACGGCTACGGCGACATTGCAGGTCAGATCATTGCGGGCGCCTTGCGCCATATGTCGCGCTACCTGCGTACTTACTACGCCGAACTCTTCGATAACCTGCTCAGGCACATCGAGGACGTCGGTTTTCACACCGGTCGCATAGCTTGCTATCCCGCCTCGTACGACTGCGGAGCTTCCGGAAACCGAGGTCAATGCAGCGCTGATCATCCCGCCGGTAAGGCTTTCGGCGGTACCGATGGTGATGCCGCGTTCGCTTGCATGGGCAATCACCTGCGCGGCAAGTTGCTCAACATGAGTTGCATCAAACTCATTGATACCCGGATCTTCTTCATTGCCGTCGATGTTCGATTTGGCGGATGATTGCTTGCGCTTCGCCCGCTTGGAAGGCCCCAAGCCGATCAGCTCACGGGCTTTCGAGATGTAGTCGAGCATGGACACCACCGTCAGCAGCAGAGCGATTGCCATGACGATCCAGCTGATCACCCACATCACGTCCGAAAACGCCTCGACGAGCGTACCCATCATGTAGCTATCCTTGATAGTGAACAACACGATGGCGATCATCTGGAACACCGTTTTGAACTTGCCGTACCAGCTAGCGGATATCACCGTACCCTTGCTGGCCGCAACCATGCGCACACCCGAGACGATGAACTCGCGGGCGACGATAATCAGGGCAACCCAGCTTGGCAACGAACCGAGCTCGATTAGAGCCAAAAGAGCTGCCATGACTAAGATTTTGTCGGCAAGGGGGTCCATGAACTTGCCGAAGTCGGTAACCTCGCCACGGCTTCGCGCCAGGTATCCGTCAAGCCAGTCGGTGCAAGAGATCAGCACGAAGATGGCAGCGGCGATAAGGCTTTTGGAATGCTCTGCCAGATCGGGCAGATGGAACCACTGAGGCCAAGGGCTTAGCAGCACGACAACGAACACGGGAACCAAGCAGATGCGGATGAGCGTGACGATGTTAGCTGGCGTCCATAAGCTTGTAGCAGCTTGCGGCGCAGCTTCTACTTGCAGCTTGTGCATGGCCTATTCGCCTTCCATTTCATAAAGCAGCGTATCGGTGATAGTAGCCTGAACGATGCGTCCCGGTTCTCCATTGTCGACATAGGTTACGCCATCGACTTCGGGAGCCTGGCACATTGCTCGACCGAACAGCTGACCATCCTCTTCCCGGCCTTCGATGAGCACGTCGAGCGTCTTGCCGATGCGAGAGGCAACGAGCGGCGTGCAAACGTCGTCCGCAAGGTCGCGCAACCGTTGCGCGCGGTACGCTTTCTCGTCATCGTCGACCTGGTCAGGCAAGTCAAATGCCCTGGTGCCCTCTTCGCGGGAATATGCGAACACGCCGATGTAATCGAAGAAGCCCTCTTCAACGAAATCGCAAAGCTCGTCGAAGTCCTCTTCGGTTTCGCCGGGAAAACCAGCGATAAGCGTGGTGCGCAGCGTTACGCCGGGAACCATCTCTCGGATATGCTCGATCAGCGATTCGTACTTTTCGCGCGAACCCTTGCGATGCATAGCTTTCAGGATGCTCGACTGAACATGCTGGAGCGGGATGTCGAAATAAGAGCAGATGTTGTTGTGTTCGGCAACCGTTTCCAACAGTTCGTCAGTGATACCTTCCGGTTGGATGTACATGACCCTGAACCAGGTTTGGTCGAATTCGTCCGCAAGGGAGCCGACAAGCCAAGCCAGGCTCGATTCGTCTTCGAAATCCTGACCCCAACGTCCCGTATCCTGGGCGATGAGCACGATCTCCTTCACGCCCTCGGACACGCGATCGGCCACATCAGCGCGAACGGTTTCGTAGTCGAAGCTGTGGTACCTGCCGCGGATATAAGGGATGGTGCAGTACGAGCAGAAGCGGTCGCACCCGTCCGAGATCTTCACGTATGCCGAAACGGCGCGCGAACCGTTAACGGCAACCGCGCCTTCGG
>CALEWN010000117.1 GCA_937925385.1 uncultured Senegalimassilia sp. | reverse complement strand
AGCCCAGTCGAGTACAGACTCGGCCGGGCTGCCTGATTCACTTCTTTTGATGTTCAGGAAACGGGGTCCTTTGCAAATCTGGGCGCACTTCAAGGAATTCGTCGCTTCAGTCAAAGGCGATCTGAGGGAAACGCACGACGAGATGTTCAAGGGCGCCGACACCCCCAAGCAGCGCCTGCAGCGCTCCGTCAGGCACGGATTGCTGCTGCTGGCCCAGTTATGCCTGATCATGGGCGTATACGCCGCCGGCTGCGCGCTGGCCTCCGTGCTACCCATCACGCTTCCCGGCAACATATTGGGCATGGTGCTGCTACTCGTGCTGCTGGGCACGCACATCCTGAAGACGAAGTACATCAGCGAGGCATGCGATTACCTTATCGACAACATGTCCGTGTTCTTCATCCCCGCCGGCGTGGCCATCATGGGCTGCTTCTCCATGCTGCAGGCCGCAGCGGCGAAGTTCGCGTTCGTCTGCATCGCCACCACCGTTCTCGTGTTCCTGGCCACATCTTACACGGTGCTGTTCGTGTCCTGGATCATGGCGAAGATGGGCAAGGACACCGCGCTGGACCCCGCCGTTGAAGCAGAGAATGCGGCGAAGGCCCAGGTCAAAAACGCCGATTCCGGCAATACGCATGGCGAAGACGCCGGCAAACACCATCCACATACGCCGGGAGCCGGTATCGTCTCCCCCGTCGCCGGCAAGGAGGCCTAACCGATGCTGAACCTTATCGCAACCTTGGCGGCGGGCACCGTCGTCTCCTTCATCGTGTTCAAGCTGGCGGTGGCGTTGTATAAGAAGGTGCGCTCGCCGCTGCTCAACCCGCTGCTGGTGACGGTGGCGTTCATCATCGCCTTCCTGTGCATCTTCCACATCCCGCTGGATTCCTTCGAGTCAAGCGTGCAGCTCATCTCGTTTCTGCTGGGGCCCGCAACGGTTGCCCTGGCGTACTCGGTGTACCGCCAACGCCAGATCCTCAAGCAGCACTTCATCCCCATCTTCTGCGGCTGCCTGGTAGGGTCGATCGTGTCGATGATCAGCGCATACACGCTGTGCGAGCTGCTCGGTCTGGGCGACGAGATGGCCACGTCGTTTATCCCCAAATCCGTGACCACCCCCATCGCCATCGCCGTGTCGGAACAGCTGGGCGGCATCACGTCCATCACCGTGGCGGCCGTCATCATCACCGGCATCCTCGGTGCCATCTTCGCGCCGCTCATGTCGAAGATCTTCCGCGTGAACAACCGCATCGCCAAGGGCGTTGCCATCGGCACGTGCAGCCATGCGGTGGGCACCACGAAAGCCCTTGAGATGGGCGAACTGGAAGGCGCCATGTCCGGCGTCAGCATCGCCGTATCGGGCCTGCTCACCACCGCAATCGTGATTATCGCCAGCTGCTTCGTGTAGGCGTCTTCCCGACGCACTAGCTTCGCGGCGCTCTCCCGTCACGCCGACGCGAAAGCTAGGGCAACGGCCTCAATTCCCGCTTCAGCCCCCGCAAAACCCGCCGAAAACCGCAAAGGGCCCTGCGGCTTCCCGAATTCGCTTCCAACCACGGCGCCGGCCTTCCGGCCACGCCATGCGGTTTGAGAAGCGAACGGGGACCGCAGGGCCCTTCCCTATTCGCAATCGTCCGCCTGCCGGAGATCGACAGGCGGACGTTTTCCTTACAGCGCCAAGCGGTAGATCTCGGCGGCGTCCTCCATGGTCAGCTTCTTGAAGCTGCCGAACGGCTCGCCCTTGTTCTCACGCAGGGTGGGGATCATCTCGGCGACGGCGTCCTCGATGTTGTCCTCGTCCAAGCCAAGCTCGCCCAGGCTGATGGGCATGCCAAGGCTGGCGAAGAACATGCGCGTCTCGTCGATGGCCGACAGCGCGTCGGATTCCACGTCGCCCGTAGGAGCAAGGCCGAACACCTCGTAGCCGTACTGCGCGAAGCGCGCCGGGTTTGCATCGTAAACGTATTCCATCCATGCCGGGAACAGGCAGGCCAGGCCGGCGCCGTGCGTGACGGTGGTGTCATAGGCGGACAGCTCGTGCTCAAGGCCGTGCGTTGCCCAATCCTCGTGACGGCCCATACCCAAAAGCCCCTGATGGCACAGCATGCCGGCCCACATGATGTTCGCGCGGGCATCGTAGTTCTCGGGCTCGGCCAACACGCGCGGGGCCTCGGCGCGGATGGTGCGCATGACGGACAGGTTCATGCCGTCGGTGACGGGCACGGCTTCCACGTCGTCGAAGAAGCGCTCGAGCAGGTGGCAGAACATGTCGGTGATGCCGGCGGCCGTCTGGAACGGCGGCAGCGTGAACGTGAGCTCGGGGTTCATGAACGCCAGCTTCGGACGCTGGTAGTTGCTGGCGTAGCCAGTTTTCATGCCCAGCTCGTCGTTGCTGATGACGGTGTTCTTCGAAGCCTCGCTGCCGGCGGCCGGGATGGTGAGCACCACGGCGATGGGCAGCACCTCGGTGTTCAGATGCTTCTTGGTGATGAGCTCCCACACGTCGTAATCGATGCAGGCGCCGTTGGCGATGGCCTTCGCAGAGTCGACGACCGAGCCGCCGCCCACGGCAAGCACCCAGTCAACTCCGTTTTCCTTGCACAGCGCAACGCCCTCGCGCACCAGGCCGATCTCGGGGTTGGGGCGCACCCCGCCCAGCTTCACATACACGATGCCTGCTTGCTCGAGCGATGCGCACACGCGATCGATAAGGCCCGACTTGATGGCGCTCTGCCCGCCGTAATGCAGCAGCACCTTATGCGCGCCGCGCTCTGCCAGCATGGGGCCCACCTTGCTTTCGGCGTTGTGGCCGAACACGAAATGCGTAGGGGAAACGAACTCGAAGTCTTCCATTGGAACCGCCTTCCTTGGTTTCGGGACGACGCGCCGCCCACCCTCGCCCGCAAGCAGCACGATGCGCTCAGTATAACGCGCGAACCCGGTGCCTGGCGCTATCAGGTGAAGATTGCCGCGCTCATGTGGCAAGGGATAGCTGAGACATCGCACAACCGCACCAACACCATACTTCGCAAAAGGGGTTTCAAGAAGGCCTACGAAACTAACGCTGGCGCAAGGCGAAGCGATTGCTTGCAGGCGCACAAGAAAAAATAAAGCCGGGCAGGAAGGACCCGGCTTTCGAAAGGAATCCCGACAGGCAATGTGCGGGATCTTGGCATCCCACGTTCCGCTTGGCAACGAAACCTGCAAACCCGAGACAGTCGATTTGGCGAAGATAGTCGTTTGAGTTTTGCAATTTGTCTTCTGTCGGACAAGAAGTATTTTTGCACGATGATTCATTTTCCGCAACTTCTAAGGACGCTTGTTAACGTGAATGAAACAGTCGATTTTTGCTGTCTGACCTCGCGTTATAGCCACTGACATGACATTTCTTTCTTTTGATAGAATTGCATAATAATCTACGATTTATGCATATCCTGTTCACCAAATCTCGTAATCGATAGGCGCCGTGAATGATACAAAACAACGGAAAAGGCGCCACCGATTCGCATCGGAGCGCCTTACCGGCATGGTTTTACATTTGTCGAAGCTGGGCGGCCCTCCCGCAAAAAACGGCAAGACCACCTTCGCCGCGAAGCTACGCGTTCGCCAGCGGGCTAGGAACAGTGTACACGCGGGCCGCGTTCTCCTGATCCAGGTCGTAGAGCGCCTTGGCGTCGCTGCCGAACAGCCTCATGCGCGATACCTGCTTCTCGGCGTTGTCCTCTTCCTCCTGCTGCTCCTCGATGAACCAATCCAGGAACTTCATGGTGCGATAGTCCTTCGCCTCGAGGGCAGCGGTATAGATGTCGTTAATGGTGCCGGTGATGTACTTCTCGTGCTCCAGCGCGGCCTCAAGCGGCTCCAAGTGGTTGCTGAAAGTCTTGTCGGGCTGATCGATGGCCTGCAGCTTCACCTTGCAGCCGTTCTCATGCAGGTACTTGCGGAAGATGAGCGCATGGTCGCGCTCCTCCTGCGTCTGGATTTCGTACCAATGGGCGAAACCCTCCAGGCCCTCTTCCTCATAGTAGTCGGCGAACGACAGGTACAGGTACGCCGAGTACAGCTCCTTGCGAATCTGATCGTTGATCAGCTCGTAAACCTTTGCATCCATAGCATCCTCCTTCAGGACAGGAACGCCGGCAATGCAGCCGGGGTTTGAACACATCCATGGTACGCCGCGCATGACGATTGCACCAGCAACGACATAGGAGCGGCACGATTGCACACAACGCCCGGACTACACGATTGCGAGCGCGAGGATCGTGCGGCAAGCTGCGTGTGCGAAGGCCGGGCGGCGGGCTGCTAGTGCGAAGGCCGGGCGGCGGGCTGCTAGTGCGAAGGCCGGGCGGCGGGCTGCTAGTGCGAAGAATCGCCTGTTTTGGCCAGTTGAGGACAAAACAGGCGATTCTTCGCACAAGTCAGACCACAAAGTGGACATAACTCGCGATTCTTCGGCATTTAGCAGGAAAACAGGGCCAAAAACAGCTTCGCAGCCCCCACAACCTGCGAACAATCGCACGTTTTGGCCACGGCTGGACAAAACGTGCGATTATCCGCGGGCTCTACGACCAGAAGCGGCATCCCCTCGGAGGATAAAGGCGCAATAAGGCGACGGGGTTGCCGCCCGCAGAAGAAGCGACTCATTACCACCCCAGACACTTCGGGGACATAGCACTATGTGTCCGGATTCCCCAAAGCGGCCACTTCAAGGCGCTTTCAAGTCCATCCAGGTGCTTCAAGCAGACACTTTGAGGACGTAGCGTTGTGCCCGACTGTCGGACATTTAGCGCCACGTCCCCGAAGTGTCCGGGCACGCCGCGCGGACCGAAGAACCCCACCCTGAGCGAAACCCGGACAGATAAGGCTACGTCCCCGAAGCGTCCGACCAGGGCTCACGCCGGGACACCCTTCCCAAAATACAGGAAGGCCGCCGCCCGGGGATTGGGCGGCGGCCTGGGGAAGGGAGGGCGGCGGCTTCACGCCGCCGCTCCAAGGGAAGGGGCCCGCCCCGGGAGCCCTCCCCCGAAGGGAATGGGACCCGGGCGGGAAGGGCTCCCCGCCCCCCGCGGCAGGCGCGGGGCCGGGCGCCCCGCCCCGCGGGCGGCTAGAGCGTCCAGGCGACCGTCATGGTCACCGGCAGCGCGGCGAGCAGCACCAGCAGGCGCAGCACGAAGCCGCCGATCAGCACGCCGATGTCGGAGCCGGCGCTGATCATGTGGGCCTTGCGGGACTCCTCGAACTCCTTGGGGCTGAAGAACAGCATCTTGGTCTCCAGCACCGTCGGGATCACGAGGCCCACGGCGATGAACAGCACCCAGAAGACCAGGGCGTACTTGCCGCACACCAGCGCCTGCACGGAGGCCAGGCCCGCGGTGGAGTTGGTCGCCGTGATGAACAGCAGCGCCGCCACCAGCAGCATCTCGATGCACGGGAAGCAGAAGTGGAACTTCTTGAGCACGCCCACGCGGTTGAACTCCTCGGGGCACTTGAACACGCCGGCCAGCAGCACGGCCGCCATGCCCGTGGACACGGCCGACACCAGGAACAGGATGGGCAGCAGCGCGTTGTTCCACAGCGGGAACGTCTTGCACACGCCCAGCAGGCAGCCGGTGTAGATGGCGACGCAAATGCCGAGCACGGCGCCGACGATCTCGAGGGCCATGGGCACGCGGCGCTTCTTCAGGTCCATGATCAGCGCGACCAGCGCGACGATCACGAACGCGGCCAGGATGACGACGCCCCAGGTCATCACGGACCCGAAGTTGGTCAGCAGCAGCGCGAAGCGCAGCGGGTTGTGCAGGCCCGCCTTGGCGTCGAACATCAGCAGCACGAGGCCGACGATGACCACGATCGGCGCGATCCAGTGGCCAAGCTTGCGCATGGTGACCGCTTCAGGATGACGCCAGGCCAGGAAGGCCGAGGTGGCGAACGCGCCGCCGCCCAGGCCGCCTAGGAACAGATAGCAGGCGATGATGCCGCTCCAAATAGGTGTGTACTCCATCTCAGCATCACCTCACGTAATAGACTTTGGACTTGGTAAGGTCGCCGGCGATGGGGGCCGCGTGCGTGGCGGCGATCTCCTTCACCAGCTCGCAGTCCGGGTCGTCCAGGTCGCCGAAGATGCGCGCGCCGGTCGGGCAGGCCGTCACGCAGCTGCACATCTCGGTGCCGCTCGTGTAGTTGGACACGTTGCAGAAGCGGCACTTGTCGACGGCGCCGGTCTTCTCGTTGCGGTTGCGCACCTGGTAGGGGCAGGCGGCCATGCAGTACAGGCAGCCGATGCAGCGGCCCTGGTCGACCTCGACGATGCCGTCGGGGCCGATGTGGGCGGCGCCGGTCGGGCAGACGCTGGCGCACGGCGCGTCCTCGCAGTGCATGCACTGCAGCGGCACATGCTCGACGCTCACGCTCGGATACTCGCCGACCTCGCGCTCCTCGAAGCGGATGAACGAGTCAGTGGGATCCAAGCCGTTCTGGCGCTGGCACGCGGTGCGGCAGGCGTAGCAGCCGATGCACTTCTTGGTGTTGATAAGCATTCCATAGCGTGCCATATGCTATGCACCTACTTTCTTGACGGTGACGACGGCCTCCTGGGAGCAGATTCCGCCGTAGCCGGGCTCGATGCGGAAGGGCACGTAGTCCATCTGGCGCAGGCCGACGCCGTACGCCGTCTTCTCCTCCTTCGAGGAGCAGCCGTAGTGGCTGGGCATGTACAGCGCGTCGGGGTTGATGCGCTGAGTAACCTTCACCTGGACCTTGCCCGTGTGCTGCTCGTTGGAGACCTCGACGGTGTCGCCGTCGGAGATGCCGAGCTCCTCAGCGCGCTGGGCGTTCATCCACACGCGCTCGAGGCCGTACTGCTTCGTGATGGCCATGAGCGGCTCGCAGTTGGCGGTCTGCGTGTGGGTGTGGACGGCCTGCTTGCCGCCGATCAGGCGGAAGGACTTGCCGTCCTCAGGCACGGCCACCGCGGGCTCGAGCCACTGCGGGGTGCGGGGCAGGCCCGCCTTCTCGCACGCGTCGGAGGCGAACTGGAACTTGCCGGAGGGCGTCTTCCACTTCGGGTACGAGCCGTACTTGAACGCCTTCTCGGGGAAGCTGGTCACGCCGCAGGCGCGCAGGCCGTCGAGGGACAGGCCCACGGTCTTGAGCTGCG
Source organism: uncultured Senegalimassilia sp. (assembly GCA_937925385.1). Lineage (GTDB taxonomy): Bacteria > Actinomycetota > Coriobacteriia > Coriobacteriales > Eggerthellaceae > Senegalimassilia. The sequence goes on along the minus strand of CALEWN010000117.1, from coordinate 12,611 downwards.
CGTCGGCGAGCTCCTCGACGGTGAAGTCGAAGTACTGGCCCACGCCGCAAGCCTCGGCCAGCTCGGAGAAGATCTGGTCGACCGGCTTGGTGTTGGGATGCACCTTCTCGATGACCTGGTCGCGGATGGCCACGGCCGGGATCTTGCCGCCGTAGAACTCGGGGAGCTCGAGGCGCTCGAGGTAGCTGGTGTCGGGCAGGACGTAGTCGCACGCGTGGCACGTCTCGGTCATCTGGACGTCGATGCACACCGACAGCTCCAGGTTGGCCAGGCACTCCTCAAGGTAGGCCGGGTTGGAATAGCCCGCCACCATGTTGGAGTTGTAGAAGAACATGCCCTTCATCTTGCCTTCCTTGGCAAGCTGCGCGGCGTAGACGTTGATGCCCATGCCGGACAGGGACAGCGGGTACTCGGACTGGCCGGCGATCTTCGCCTCGACCTTGGGCACGGACGGGAACTTGGCCTTGTCCACGTCGCCGGCCTTGACCGACGCGCTGAACAGGGCGCCGCCCTTCTGGTTCCAGCAGCCCAGGAGGCCGTTGAAGCAGGCCACGGCGCGGGCGGTCTCGCCGGAGTTGGCGTAGCTGCAACCGTAGGCGCCGCGCCAGCTCGGCTCGATGCAAGCGGCCGGGGCGCACTCGGCGAACTTCACCGCGACACGCTCGATGTCGGTGGCCTTCAGGCCGGTGATGCCGGCGGCCCACTCGGGCGTGTACTGGTCCAGGGTGGCGGCCCTCTCGTCAAAGCCGGTCGCCTGCTCGGACACGAACTTCTTGTCGTACAGGCCGCGGTCGACGAGCACGTGGCTCATGGCCAGCACCAGCGCCAGGTCGGTGCCCGGGTTGATGGGCAGCCACTCGTCGGCGAAGGCGATGGAGTTGTTCAGGCGCGGGTCGACCAGCACGATATACGCGCCGTTCTCGTGCGCCTTCTCCAGGGCGTGCAGCTGGCTCGGGCGGATGGCGTCGGCGTAGCTGCGGCCGATGAACATGCAGGCCTTGGTGTTCTCGACGTCGGCCAGGTAGTCGCCCGCGCCGATGACCTGCGTGAAGCCCGCGTTCTTGGACATGTTGCAGGCCGCGCCATGCGTGTACACATTGGCGCTGCCGAGCGCCTGCATGAAGCGCTTGGTGTAATAGGAGCCGGACGGGCGCGGGTCCTGGACCATGGCCAGGGCCTCGGGGCCGTCGGAGCCGATGATGGACTTGACCTTCTCGGCGATCTCGGAGTAGGCCTGGTCCCAGCTGATCTTCTCGAACTCGCCCTTGGCGTTCTTCTTCAAGGGGTCGGTCAAGCGGTCCTCGGAGTAGGCGATGGACGCGTAGCCGTATGCGCGGCCGCACAGCGTGCCCTCGCAGTGGGGATGGCCGAGCTCGCCGATCATCTTGGTGAGCTTGCCGTCGACCACGTACCCCTTGAACCCGCACTTGGAAGAGCAGGAGTTGCACAGCGAGTAAGCGGTGTGGGATTCCACATCCTTCGTCCCGCTCGCGTCAGCCTGCTCCCAGGCGCCGAAGCTCATGAAGCCCGCGCCGGCCGCTACTGCTGCGACCCCGGCGCTGCCGGCCAGAAAGCTTCGCCTGGTAATAGCGTTTTCTGACATTGCTGATTCCTCTCTATATGCATCCTGCGTCATCGTTTCATCCATGATGCGAACCGCCATCAAGCCATCTGGGCCGACTCGGACTCCGCGCGCTGTTCCGCGCAGATGCCCAAAATCACGTCGACCAGGCTGATGTAGAACCGCGCGTCATCGTCAAGCTTCAGCAGCTTCAACCGGTAATCGGTCAACCAATCGAAGCGCTCGGCCACAAACTGACGGGCTTCGGCGTCCATGCCGCTTCGCAGCAGAACTGCCACCAAGTCGAGCTCCAATGCCAGGTGATCGGGGCAGTCGGCGTATTCCGCCGGCACCTCCAGACCCAGCTGCTCGATCAACGCCCGCATATAACGCGCCGAAGCGCCCAGGTACAGGCCCTTCTGCTTGCCGATAAGCGGATTCACGTTGCCGGGGGTGTTCCAATCCGTGTACAGCGACTCCACGGGAATCGCCGACTGGGGAAGCCCTCCAGTGAAGTGACGCGCCGCAAAACCCTGCTTCTCGTCGAAAAGCGGAGGGCAGAACAGCTCGTCGACCTCGTTGGCGGAAAGGAATTCCTGCATGGGCGCACGCACATGCATGCGCTCGATGGGGCGTGCCTGCTTGCCGAAACGCGTATCGTCTTGCAGAAGACGGCGAATGCCGTCCATGAACTCGGCCCAGGCTGCGCTGCGCGTCATCTGCTTCCATTCGTCCTTCTCAACGGAACCGAAGCACTTCGAAAGCACCGAGAACACCGCTGCGTCGTCCATCATCTAGCGCTCACTCCTTTCCTTGGTCGCGGTTATAAGGTATTCAACCTTGCACGTCCCGCGCTTGCCGCGCGGGCGTTCGCATCATGCGGGGTGTATCGCCCCGAAACGATTACGCGGTGACCGCGGTCGTCGTGCGAACGATGCCCTCGTCGATGATCTTCTGCGCGATATCCTGCCAATCGATGAACTGGATGGCGCCGTTGGGGCACTGCTCGGCGCAGCGGCCGCAGGAGATGCACTTCGTGGACACGCCGGTCTCGGTGTCGACGCGGGGCATGTTCCAGGGGCACGCCTGGCTGCACATGCCGCAGCCGATGCACTTCTTGGTGTCGACCGTGCGGGCGCCGGTCTTCTCGTCGGCGTAGATGGCGTGGACCGGGCAGTACTTCACGCACTGCGGGTCGGCGCACTGCTTGCAGTGCTCGACGGTGAACTCACAAGCACCCTTGCCGTCGCCGAAGGAGCCGTCGCCGGTGTCGGCGGACTTGCCCCAGTAATAGTTATCCCACACACGCACGCGGGCGATGTGCTGGCACACGCGGCCGTCGTTCTTCAGCGTGCACATCATCTCGCAACGCTGGCAGCCCGAGCAACGGGCGCGATCGGTGACGATCATCTTGGTGGGCGTGGTGCGCAGCTCGATGCGGCCGGATGCGATGGACTCCTGGGTGACACCCCAGCTGGCCAACGCGCCGCCGACGACCAAACCCGCAACGCCGCAGCCGGCCATGGCCAGCACGTCGCGGCGGGTGATGTTCTTCTTAACCGGGGCGCTGCCGCTTGTATTCGTATCTGACATTCTCAGTACTCCCCCTCACATATATTGGTGAGTCGCTACCTTGCGCCGGTTCCTCCCTCAGCCGAGGCCTCGTCCGCCTCGTCCCTTCTGATTTCCGGCGCACACTCTTCGCCCTTTCCGGGTCACGCAACAGTAAGTAGTATGCGGCTCACCGCTTTTTCGGTATCCCCTCTTTGGGGGTCAATGCGGGCGAATTTGTCCCCTCATTCGCCGGAAAATCGCATCCGTTCGCCGTTTACCAGGCCATTTCCATAAATTACCCTCAAAGAGGGGATACCCGTTTCACAAGGTGCGCAACACTGCCCAGTGACGAATTGTCGTCTGCACCCGAATCGCCCGACATGTCACGCAACGCATGTATCGAGAAGAGATTTGGAGATGCAACATGGCTGACGAGAAGTCATACGGCTGGGCCGGTAAGATGCTGCGCGTCAATCTGACGACGGGCGCAATCACCACCGAGTCCACCGCACCGTATAAGGAATACATCGGCGGCATGGGCCTTGCTAACAAGATCATGTACGACGAGGTGCCCGCTGGCACCGATCCTCTTTCCGAGGAGTCCAAGATCGTTTACGCCGTCGGTCCGCTGACCGCTTCCGGCGTGCCGCTGGCTGGCCGTACCACCATCAGCTTCCTGTCCACGTTCACCAAGGACCATCTGGTCGTCGACGCACACTGCGGCGGCATGATCGGTGCCCGCATCAAGCTGGCCGGTTACGATGCCATCATCGTCGAGGGCAAGTCCGACAAGCCGGTGTACCTGCACATCAAGGACGATCAGGTCGAGATCAAGGACGCCTCCTTCGTCTGGGGCATGGGAACCCGCGCCACCACCGAGACCCTGAACACCATCGAGGGCAACCGCGCATGCGTGGCAACCATCGGCCCTGCCGGTGAGAACCTGCTGCCCTACGCCGTCATGATGAACTCCCGTAACCACTCCGCCGGCGCAGGCCTGGGCACCATCATGGGCTCCAAGAAGCTCAAGGCCCTGGTCGTCGAGGGCAACGGCAGCGTGAACGTCAAGGACCCGAAGGCCCTGGCCGATCTGTCCGACTACATGCTGCGCGAGATCGTCGGCTCCAACAACAACCATGTCGTGCCGTCCACCCAGCAGGAATGGGCAGAGTACTACGACAAGGGCACCCGTTGGACCGCTCGCAAGGGCCTGTACTGGGCCGACGCCGAGGGCGAGCCGATCGAGACCGGCGAGCCGAAGCCTGGCGAGATCAACACCGTCGGCTACCGCTGCATGAAGACCACCAAGGACGAGGGTCCCGAGGCCGAAAAGTACACCATCAAGATGAACGGCTGCCACAGCTGCCCGATTCACTGCTACTCCGACATGCGCGTGCCGAATGCCAAGAAGAACGGCGGCTTCGAGATCACCGGCAACACCTGCGTGCCGAACTTCCCGTTCTCCGTTTACATGGTGAAGATCCTGGGCGACCACACTCCCGTCAAGGCTTCCACCGAGGACGGCCTGATCTGGGACCAGGTCGTTGGCGGCACGATGGACGACCTGGGCATGTGGTGCAACTACGCTCAGATCTACCGTGACATCGCGCACTGCGTGTCCAAGGGCATCTTCAAGAAGGTGCTGCCCGAGGCCGAGTACAACATGTTCGACTGGGAGAAGTTCGAGAAGAACGACCCCACCATCATGGTCGAGCTGCTCAAGCACATCGCCCAGAATGACAACGAGATGTCCTACCTCGGCCACGGCCCGCTCGTGTGGTGCCCGCGCTGGGATGACATGGAGTGGTTCGACACCACCGCTAGCTGCCTGATCAACTACCGCGGCTGGCCGGTGCACCACGCAATCGAGTCTTATGGCCAGGTCGGCGGCCTGCTGAACATGGTGTTCAACCGCGACCCCATGATCCATTCGCATCAGAACATGCTGCAGTGCGGCCTTCCGCACGAGCTGAAGCAGCAGATCGCTGCCGAGCTGTGGGGCGGCGAGGACGCTCTGGACGACGCCAAGGACTACAAGCCGATGAACGAGCACAAGGCGAACTTCACGTGGTGGTCCATCGTCACCGACGTGCTGCATGACTCGCTGACGCTGTGCAACTGGGTGTGGCCGATGGCCCAGTCCCCGTCGAAGAGCCGCAACTACCGCGGCGACCTTGACCTGGAAGCCAAGTTCTACAAGGCCGTCACCGGCGAGGACATCACCACCGACGAGCTGTACAAGCGCGCCGCCAAGATCATGACGCTGCAGCGCGCCAACACCGTGCGCGGTATGACCGACAAGGACGGCAAGATCGGCTGCAACGACTGCCGCACCATCCACGACGTCATCACCCAGTGGCCGTTCACCAAGGATGCGGACAAGGAGCCGTTCACCAAGGGCACCGACAAGATGGAGAAGGAAGACTTCCAGAAGGGCCTGACCATGCTGTACGAGAAGTTTGGTTGGGATTCCGAGAAGGGCTGCCCGACGGCCGACTGCCTGGACTACTACGGCATGGACGACGTCAAGGCCGAGCTGCAGAGCCTGAACCTGCTGCCGTAAACGCTAAGCTGGCAAGCTAGACCGGCAAAGCAAGCTTGAATCGCAAACAACCCCCGTTGCGCAGACAGCGGGGGTTGTTTTTTGCGCTCTAAAGCGATTCTGGCATGCGGGCTTCTACGGCTATGGAATAAGGGGCACGTCCGCATTTCGCCTTTTTCCCAGCCGGTCGGCATGAGCCAAGGAGAAACGATCTCGCTATCCCGAAGGCTGGTGCGAATTCCAGAGACGCCCATTTACAGGGATACGAGAAGAGAAGACGCGAAGCGAGGGATAACGCATAACGCCTCTTCGCAAAAAAATGCGTCCCGAGCGAGACTGCTCGGGACGCATTGCGTTGCGTATGGCCGCCGCGCGCTAGGCCCTCATCGGGCATTACACGTCGGCAGGACGCTCCACTGCATCGTATTCGGCCAGCGATGCCGCATAGCCGGACTCAAGGTACTGCGTGGAATAGTAGTACACGTCGCCGTTGGATGCCTCGGTGCGCTCGATGTCCGGATAGTTGCCGGAATCGCGCACAGCCTGCCACGTTTCCTCGATCTGCTCGTCGGTCATGCGGAAGGGCGGGTTCTTCAAGCACTCGGCGGCATAAGGGCGAGGATACACGCGCGAGTCCTCGCGCACGCACTCGACGAACGTGACCACCGGGTTGTCCTCGGCCGCCAGGAACGCCCAGCGCGCGTAGCTGGCAGTCATGAGCGTCTCATCGTACAGGTAGTAGCTGTGCATACCCATGAGCACCTTGATGCGGTTGCACTTGATCTCCTTGCGCACGGGTGCCGCGTTCTCGTCCTCCACAAGCACCCATTCGCCCTCGATCTGCTCAAGACGGTAGCCCTCGGGGATGCGCAGGCCGGCGAAGGGGCTCCTGTCGTCCTCGGCGGGCTGATCATCTTCGGATGCGTCATCAGGGGACGCCGGGGCAGGCTCGGAAACCGTAGGCGCTGCGGCAACGGCGGCGCTTTCAGCGGATTCCGCAGCGTTATCCACCTGCGTGGAAGCATCGACGCCCGTTGAGGATTCGGCTTCAGCGGAATCCTCAACGGCTTCCGGCGCCTTATCGGCAGCCTCGGCCGCCTTCGCCTCGTTGTCGGCCTCGATCTGCTCCAAGCGGCGGTTCGGGATCTTCGGGGGCACGCCCACCGCCCGAGTGGCAGAACGCACCGCGGCGGCCTTCGCACGCTCGGCGGCGCGCTCCGCCTCGATCTCATCTTTGTGCTCCGCCTGATAATCCTCGAGCCATTCGTACACGAACATTTCGAAGTCCTCGGCCGTCATGTGCTCGGGCACCAGGCCGATCTCGGGCCAGCGCTCGGGCGTGACCAGATGGCTGTCGGCAGACTGTTTGCGCACGTCATCGAACACATCGGCAAGCGCATTATTCTCGGCCAGCTCGCGCGCGGCCGCAAGCTCCTCCTCCGTGGGCTCGTCGGCCGCTTCCCCTTCAGGCGCCTCATCGACGCCGGCTGCGGCAGCTTCCGCATTCCCAGCGGCTGCGACGCCCTGGTTGGCGGCAACCTCCCCCACCGCCGATTCCGCGGCTTCCGAAACGACATCCTGGCCCAGAGGCTCTCCGGCCGTCTTCATCTGCTCGCTCATTTCGCCTCGCCGGCCTTCTGCTTCGCGATGACCTCGTTGACCCTCATCTCAACGCGCGTGTCGCGCAGGCTGCAGTGCTCGCACATCAGACAGGCCACCGACATCTCGTCACAGGGCAGCTTCTCGTCCATCTCCGCAAGCGGCATGCCGCAACGATACATCCAGTCGCCCACCAGGCCGCGCACGGCCTCGATGGCGAACAAGGTGGTATGGCCCTTGCCCTTCGGCACGCCGTCGACCGCGGCTTCCACGTCCTTGGGCGTCAGCTCGAGCGCCTGCGAGAACGTCTTGCCCTCGATCATGGAGCAGATGGCGCTTGCGCAGCCGGTCATGGCAAGGCACCCGCGGCTCTTGAAGCCCACCTTCACGAACACCGGGTCGGCAACGGAGTCGTCGACCACCGCGAACAGGCGCAACGCCACCTCGCCGCGCTTCGACTTGCCCACCATGCTCTGCACGTTGAAGCCCTCGGGCTTGCCGGCGTTCTTGAAGTTCGCCACGATGGCGAGCATCGTTTCCGAGTAGCCTTCCACGCCGTTGTCCAGCTCGGTCTGATACACGTCCTTCGTGCGGATGAGCGCACGGTCGTCCGGCTCGTGGTAGATGTCACGACCCTCATCCGGTTCATCGAACGTGATTTCCTGCTCGTTCGCCATATCGATACCCCCTACAGTTAACGTTGCTGCTACTATGCATTATTTACCATATGTTATGATGGCGAACATGGCGTTTCGCGCATACCCTCTTTGAGGGAATTTGCGAACAAGTAAGCCGGCCTTTTGGGGAAGGGGACGGCCACCTGGCAAATCGCGCTGCTAAACCAGGAGGACCAGTGAGGATCAATAAAGCGGGCGATTCGATCGTTCAGCGCATACAAGGGCAGACGGGGGCATCGGCCTCCGAGCAACCGGCAAGCGTCTCGAACGCCGCCGGGGCGAAGCCGAGCGCTCAAACTCGCGCTGCCCGCCTTGCGCCCGACGATGCCGCCCATCCCATGCCAAGCGGCGTGAAGCTGCTCAGCCTGTACATCCCGCTCATCCCCTCCATCTTGGGCCTATGCTTCGCGCGCGCGGGGCTTATCGTCGCCGGCTACGGCAGCTACACTCACACCGATGAGGGCATATTCACCGATGGCGCCATGCTTGTGGCGCTCTCCATCATGGCCATTATCCTGCTGGTCATCGGAACGCGGAAGATCCGCCTGAAGAAGCGCACCACCAACTGCGTCATGCGCACGTGCATCGTGCTGGAAGCGGCATGCGTCCTTATCCTTCCCCTGGCCCATATTGCAGGCGTCTTCTCGCCGAACGTGCATTTCTGGCTATGCGTGGCCGTCACGTTCTTCGGATCGTTCGCCATCTTCTATTGGCTGCGCCGCGCACGAGGATGCGGCAGTACCACCGCCGTGCTGTATGTGTTCAGCGCCCTTGCCCTCAGCGAGGTGGAGATTTACGCTTGCTCGCTCATCGGCACCTACGGCTTCTACGTTGCCGCCGCTCTCATCCTTCTGCAGTTTCCCTGCATGCTGAGCGCTCGCAAGAACAAGCTGGCGAACGACATCGAGTCGTTCACGCCCAACGACGACTTCTTCGGATTCGCCACCACGTTGCTGTCGAGCAAGCGCTTCCTCACGGCGACGGCATCGAGCATCGGCGTGCTCTCCATCGTGGACGGCTTTTTACGCGGCTACCCCGACGGTACGCCCATCGCATTCCAGCCGATTACCCGCATCGCATACGCCCTGCTCACCATAGCCATCTGCATCATCGTCATTTCCATGATGATGAGCAAGCGCAAGAGCGTCATGACCGTGGGCATGTTCATCCTCTTGGAGCTATTCGCGTGCGCCGCACTGGTACTGTATGCGGCCTTCCCCGATATGCCGGACATCGGCGCGGTGTTCACCACCACACTCAATGCGCTGCTGGTGGCGTTTACCTGGTACATCATCATCGCATTTATGAGCTTTGGCTGGCGCGACCCGTATTACTACGCCCTGGGCGGCTGGATCGTGTGGCTCGGCTGCCGCGCCATCGCACGCGTGACGCTGATAAACGTGCAATCGCTTTCCACGAACGACCTGCTCATCAATGCCATCATGGGCACCTGCGTGGTCATCTCCACGCAGGTTGCGCTCGGCCAGTTCCTCAAGGTCTCCCAGATGGAAGCCGATGAGCGCCACGATCTGCACGTACGCCGCATGGAGCGCCTGGAGAAGCAGCTGTCGCGGGCGCAAGCGAACGTTGAAGCTCTTACGATTCTGAAAGACAACGCAGGCGAATATAGCGAGTGCGCCGTTTGCGCAAATGCGGCGCCTATGGGCGCCGGTGCCGCCGGTGCGGTCGGTGCCCCGAACCCGTTGCAATGCGCGGGGGTAACGCCCGTTGAAAGCGTCGATCAGAATGAAGCGGCGGACGAGAGCCGCAACGCGCAGCCTGGTTCCACGCATGGGATGCGACTGGTGCGCCTGATGGGCCTTGATGAGGGCGATTCCATAGCCGACATCCGCAAGGCCACCATGCGAAACAATGCCGAACAGATGGGCAAGCAGTTCCTGCTTTCCGATCGCGAGGTGGAAGTGCTTGCGCTGTACGCGCTGGGCTGGACGCAAAAGCGCGTTGCCGAGGAGCTTTACATCAGCCCCAGCACCGCACACGCCCACATCAAGCGCATCTACGCGAAAACGGGCCTGCACTCCCGCCAGGAGATCCTAGACTTCATGGACCAGTACACGTCCTAGAAAGCGGCGTCTATGGGGTCGCCGACCTCCACGTCCTCTTGGCCTCGCTCTAGCGCCGTCAGCGCATCAAGCAAGGACTGCTGCGTGCCGTCAAGCATGCGCAGGTTCATGATGACCGCATCGGCGAAGTCGGTTGAAAGCACCTTGGCGCCGTGGTCTTCCGCCAGACGCATCAGCTGCTCGTAACGCGGGTACGCTATGCGGATGCGCAGATCAACGCAACGCGACACCACCACCAGCTGCGCAGCATCGATACCTGCCTGGGTTGACTGCGTATACGCACGCACCAGGCCGCCGGTGCCCAGCAGCACGCCGCCGAAATAGCGCGTGACCACGCACACCACATCGGTCAGCCCCGCATGCTGCAGCACCTCGAGCGTGGGCAAACCCGCCGTTTTCTGAGGCTCGCCATCATCGGAATAGCGAACACGCCCCGCAGCGCCCGCGCCGCCCTGGCGCAGGATATACGCGTACACGTTATGGCGCGCCATGCGGTTCGCCGCACGGATCTCCTCGAGGAACGCCAGCGCCTCTTCCTCGGTCTCCACGTGGGCCAAGCTGGCGATGAAACGGCTTTTCTTCTCCTCGATCTCGGCGACGGCGCGCCCCTCGATGGTGGTGTACGAGCTCATTCGATTCCTATTCTCCGATGGCCATTTGAAGCAAGTATACTTCTTCGCGCAGATTGCGCGCAGTCTCGCGGCTGATGGCGCCTTCGTCGCGCATCGCCTGGATCTCCTCGAGCTCGATGCGCAGGGCCTCGGCCTCAACGTCGGACACGCGGGCCTTGATTACCTGGATCTTCTGCGTGTCCATGCCCTCGAGCGCCCCGCGCATACCGCCGGCGTCCATGCCGACGACGCTGCCCGCAACGTTGGCGCTCGCCAGCTTCTCCGGCTCGTTTACCGCGCGCAGGAACGCCAGCGTGGAGCGACACTCGGCCGCAAGCACGCCTGCGCCGTCGGCGATCTCGAGGTTCTCGTCGGTCATTCGTAGGTTGTAATACGCAAGCGCGCACTCCTCCAGCTCGATGCGCAGCTGGCGATGCTGCTCGATCTTGGCTTCGTCGTCAACCACGTGGCGAACAGCGCGATCGATGCGACGTGCCGCATGCACGGTACCCACCTTTAGGCGGCTCCACACCTCTCCCAGCGCCTGGCGACGCGTATGCGCACGCAGAAGCGTGCGACGAGAGCTTTCGAGACGCTCAATTTCGCGCTCACCGTCGGCACGGGAGATGCGTCCTTCGCGGATATATTTGTCGACCTGGGTCTTCTGTTGCTCGATAGCCGTTGCGCGAAGCTCGAGCAAGCACGGAGCCGAAGTGTTCTTGCGACGCAGCCGCTTGATGCGCTCGCTGTACTGCCGGATGACGATCTGCGTGGCGGCCTCGTTGGTCGGCGTTTTCTGCTCGCGCATTTGGCGGATGACGCGCTTGAGGATATCGATGTTCGCCGCATTCACCGTTTGTTCGTCCTGCTCGTCGGCCTGCTCCTTCGGAGCAAGCAACGGCACCACGAAGTTCGCCAGCAACAGCGTGCACAGGATAACGCCCGATGCCAGGAAGATCAGATTGTCGCGCTGGGGGAACGCCTCGCCCGTCGAAAGGGCGAACGGGATGGTCATGATAATGGACAGCGTGATGGCGCCCTTCGGACCCGAAAGCGTGGTGACCAGGGCATCGCGCACCAGCTGCCCGCCCGTGCGCGGCTTGGAGCTGCGGTGCACGCGCTCCATGACGAGCACCCACAGGAAGCGCACGCCCACCACCAGCGCCGTGACAAGCAGCACCAGGGCGCACAGCAGAAGCGAGCTGGTCTCGCTGCTGTGCCACGACGGCATGACGGCCCTCGGCAGCTGCATACCCAACATGACGAACACTACGCCGTTGATGACGAACACAAGCGTTTCCCATACGCTGTTCGATGCAAGCTTCAAGCGCGCGGAAGCCGGCGTGGGCTTGTGCGGCATGAGCGCGATCAGCAAGCCGGCCGCCACCACGGCCAAGATGCCGCTTGTACCGAAATGCTCCGCAACCAAGAAGGTGATGAAGGGCGTGAAAACCTCGAACACCACGTGCACCGTGATGCTCTCGTAGCCGTAGCTACGAATGGCGCCCAGTGCCAGCACCGCCAGCAAACCAACCGCCAAGCCGACCACAATGCCCCCGAAGAAGCTGATGACGAAGCTTTGCGCGGCGTTGGCCAGGGAGAACGAGCCCGTAACGGCCGCAGCGATGGCAAACTGGAACGACACGACGCCCGATGCGTCGTTAATGAGCGCCTCTCCGGAGAGCAGGGACTTCTGACGGCTGGACAGATGGATGTCCTTGCCAAGGGCGGAAACGGCCACGGCATCGGTGGGTCCCAACGCCGCACCCAGGGCGAACGCCGCCGCAAGCGGGATGGACGGTTCCAGCCAATTCAGCACGAAACCGATCACCAGAACCGTAGCGAGCACCAGCCCGACGGCAAGGGACACGATAGCCCCCTTGTTGTCCCACAGCCCGCGTTTGCTTGCATGCCGCGATTCGTCGAACAGCAAGGGGGCGATGAACAGCACCAGGAACAGCTCAGGATCGATCGCCACGTCGA
>CALEWN010000116.1 GCA_937925385.1 uncultured Senegalimassilia sp. | reverse complement strand
GCTGCGTTGCTGCCGTTTCGGGAGCGTGCTGTACGGGCGCTCACTGAGCCGCTGCGCGGGGATTCGGGCCTTGCAGCGGCAATCGCCTGTGGTTGGAGGGCAGATTTGCCGGAGTCGGTATACCGGCAGTTTCAGGCCAGCGGCCTTGCGCATGTGGTTGCGGTCTCGGGTGCCCATCTGTCCATCGTGGCGGCGCTCGTGGCCTCGATACTTGGCGGGTTGCGTTTCCCTAAGCCGATATCGATAGCGGTTCAAATCGCGTTGATCGCTTCAGCTATCCGAGCTACGCTCATGACGTTGGCCGGTATGACGTCATGGACGGCCCGGCGACGGGCGTCGTCGTTATCTGCGCTCGGGTGTTGCATCGCCGTTATGCTTGCACTCGATGCTCAGGCGGCGTTGTCGTCCTCGTTCACGCTATCGGTTTTGGCCACGCTTGGGATCGTCGTGTTCGGTGGGTTGATCAACTCGTGGCTGAAGGCTTGCATGGGATGGTTGCCGGCTTTTGTCCGCGAGGCGTTGGCGTTGATGTTCGCCTCATCGGTGTTCGCAACGCCGTTTTCGGCAGCATTGTTCAGTCAGCTCCCTTTAGCTGCTCCGCTTGCGAACATCGCTACCGCACCGCTGTTCGGCCCGGTATGCGCAGCCGGAATCATTGGGGCGGTCGTATGCGCATCGTTGCCGTCGCCTGATATCGTCGCCTCCCTTGCCTGCGGGAGCGCTTCGCTGCTGCTCAAAGTCGTTCAGGCTTGTGCGTCGATTCCCTATGCGAGCATCCCGGTCGTCGGTCCTTCCTCGGTCGCATTGCTTGCGGGTTTCGCGGCGGCCTGCGTGTTGTGGTTGTGGTGGCCAAAGCCTGATTCTCGCTCGGTATACCGGTTGCTAACGGTGACCGGTGTTGTGGTCGCTCTTGTGTTCACCCTGTTGAAGTTGCCTATTGCGTATGGAGGCAGTGAAATCGTGGCGCTTGATGTCGGACAAGGCGATGCCATTTTGATCCGCAGCGGCGGTCGTTCGGTGTTAGTAGACACGGGAAACCAGGATGCCTTGCTTCGCCAAGCATTGGCGCGACATCATATCACCCGTCTTGATGCCCTTGTCGTCACGCATCCCGATGACGACCACATGGGGTCGCTCGCATCCCTTCAGGGCGTGGTGCAAGTCGATCGCGTTCTACTTGCCCGGGATGGCCTTGCGTGCTCGTGCGAATCCTGCGGAAAGCTTCGCCGGGAAGCCGAATCGCTGGTGGGGAAGGAGCGGGTTGCGGGCCTATCGCAAGGGGATAAGCTGCGGCTCGGCGATTTTGAATTCACCTGCGTGTGGCCCGTTGCGTTTAAGGACGAAGGCGGAAATGGCGATAGCCTGTGCTTTACGGTGGATACCGATTTCAATAGGGACGGCAGCCGTGAATGGCGAAGCTTGTTGGTGGGTGATGCCGAGCATGAGGAGGTGGCGGAAATGCTCTCCGCCGGGTTGATAGAGGGCGTTGACGTGTACAAGGTCGGCCATCATGGGTCCAAAAACGCGCTGACGCAAGATCAGGCCGCTAAGCTGTCTCCTCGGGTCTCCCTTTGTTCGGTGGGGGCCAGGAATCGCTACGGGCATCCTGCCGCATCGACGGTGGAGGCTCTCGAGCGCGCAGGAAGCGCGGTGGTGCGCACCGACGAGCACGGGGATGTAGCGTGCAGATTCGCCAAGGACCATATCAGTGTGAAAACGCTGCGGTAGAATAGGGACATGACTGATTCGAAGAACAACCAATCCCTGCTTCCCGTGTACCTCATCACCGGCGAGGACGCCTTGAAGCGCGATGCCGTCATGAAGCGTCTTCGCGCGCGTTTGTCGAGCATGGGCGATCTGTCGTTCAACTCCGATGTATTCGAGGGTACCGAATTCACCGGTGGCGATGTGGTCAACGCTTGCAACACCATTCCGTTCGCATCGCCTGTTCGCTTGGTGGAGGTTCGGGATGCCGATAAGCTGAAAAAGGCAGACTCGGAACCGATCGTCAGCTATCTGGATGCGCCTTGCGAGACCACCGTGCTCGCCCTTATCGCCGAGAAGCTTGCGAAGAACACGCGCCTGTACAAAGCGGTCGCCAAGCACGGCAAAACCGCGGTGATCGATTGCGCTCCGCCAAAGGCTCGCGACCTGCCCAAACTGGTGCGTTCCATGGCGGTAGGCCATGGAGTCACGTTTTCAGAAGGCGCGGCCATCGCCCTTGTGAACCTGGTGGGCGAGGACACCGTTCACCTTGATGCCGAGATCAAGAAGGTGGCCCTTGCCCATTCCGGCGCCGCTGCGGTCGGGGAGCAAGAAGTGCGCTCGCTTGTCAGCCGAACGGCCGAAGTCAAGCCTTGGGAATTCACAAACGCTTTCGCGGCACGCGATACCGCCAAGTGCCTGCTTGATCTGCAGCGCATGAAATCGGTATCGCCTCATGCGTTGCTTCCCATGTGCGTCACGCGTATCCGCGAGCTTATGTGCGCGCAAAGCCTTGCCGCCCGCGGGCAGGGCCGTGGAATAGCCGCTGCGCTTAAGCAACCCGACTGGCGCGTGAAAAACCATGCGGCTTGGGCGCGAAAGTACACTCCGCAGGAGTTGCGGCGCGCGCTTATCGGCGCACGTGATACGGAGCAGGCCATGAAAAGCGGTGCCGACCCCGATGAGGCGTTCCGCGAATGGGTGGTGAACGTTACCGCGAAGCGCGGGTAGCGCTGCTATAGAAAAAAGAACGGCTCCGGATTCCCGGAGCCGTTCTGTGTTCACCAGTTAGCGTGATGCTATTCAGCAGCCTCTTCGCCCTCGGCGGCTTCAGCCTCAGCAGCGGCCTCAGCGGCCTCCTTGGCCTTGCGCTCTGCGGCAGCGGCCTCGAGCTTCTGCTGCTCGGCAACGCGCTTGGCCTTCTCCTCGGCAGCGGCCTTGTAGGCGGCAGCCTTCTCAGCCTTGCGAGCGGCCTTCTTGGAGCCGTTGGCCTCCTGCTTCTTGGCCTCGGGCTTCACGTAAGCCATCACGCCGGACTTGCGGTTGGCGGCCTGGTTCTTGTGGATAACGCCCTTGGAGACGGCCTTGTCGAGCAGACGGCAAGCGTACAGACCCTTGGCGTAAGCAGCGGTTGCGTCGCCGGCGGCAACGGCCTCGCGTGCGGCGCGCACGGCGGTCTTCAGCTCGGATTTGATGGCGCGATTGCGCTGACGGGATTTCTCGTTGGTGATGTTGCGCTTCTTCTGGCTCTTGATGTTTGCCATTGTGAAACTCCTTCGTTCATACGTGGTTTGCCGTTTTCGGCTTGCTTTGCGCATTCGGCGCAACTGCGAAGGAGTGGGGTGAGATGCACAGGTGACGGATTGGCATATGGCTTCGTGCGCATGGGCGCAAAAGCATTCATATGCGGGAATGGACAGGATTTTCCATTCAGCTAGCCAATCGGCCACCCGGCACCACGATGATCCTTCATGCAGCCTTGTCTGCGGATGCCCTGCGTAGATTGCAAGGGCGCGCATATGCCGGATACGCAATGAGATAGAATACCCGATATCGCATAGTATTGCACCTATTGATTTGCAGTTGTGCAGAACAATGCACAACTCGATAACGCATTTTCTCTTGAAAGGGGTTGGATAATGAACGCTCGAAAGGTTGTCATCTCCGCAAGCGCAGCCTGTACGCTTGCAATGGCGTTGGCGCTTGTCGGCTGCGGGTCCGGCCAACATGAGGTCATCGACCAGGGGCAGGATTGCTCTAGCTGCCACTCCGGCAGCAAGCAGGTCTTCGACGACGCAACCCCTTCGTCCGCCGTGGAATCGAACGGCTCCGTGTCGGTTCGAACCTCCGCCGAGCAGGTTCTGGTCTGCAAGCCCATCTTCGTCACCCAGGACGGTTCGAAGTTCGTTCCCGAGCAGGTCTCTTCGGTGAAGGTGGTCGACGGTTCGGCCCAGGTGCTGCTGTCCGAGGGCACTTGGGCGCTTTGCACGACCGGGAAAGACGTCAAAGCCCAGCTCGTCACCGTGTCGCCGTTCCAGGTCACGGCCGCGATGGAGACGTCCGCCTGCGCGAGACCTTCTTCCTCCCCGGCGCTCTTGCTGGACGCCGCCGAAGACGTGCTGACAAGGCGCAGCTCGTCACCCTCGGAAGCACCCGTCACGGACGCCGACTCCGCCGCGCGCGCGACCACGTCGATGAAGCCGCCGACGGACACCGTGACGCTCGAGGCGATGTCCGCGTCCGCGGGCGCGCCCTTCTCGTTCACGGCCATGCCGCGCAGCTCCTCGGCCGTCTTGCCCACGGCGTACTCGCAGAACGCCTCGGCCTGCTCGTACCACTCCTTGCCGATGCCGGAGGCTTTCTTCATACCGTATTCGTCGCCCAGCTCATTCTTCGTCAGGAATTCCGCGTCCGCGGGCGTCGTCACCGCGCCGGACGCGTCAAAATTGATCTGGACCTGCACGCTGTCGAGTTTGCAGGAGCGGATCAC
>CALEWN010000115.1 GCA_937925385.1 uncultured Senegalimassilia sp. | reverse complement strand
CAACGCTGACCAGCCTGCTCGCCGAGGCCGCTGACGCCCGCCGCGCGCTGCCGGTCGCATGGCTGCCGTGCACCGAACGCCTGCTGGAGGTACGCATCCCTATGGAGGACCGCCCCGGCGTGGTGGCCGAGGTCACTACCATCACCAGCAAGGTGGGGTGCAACATCCAGTCCATCGAGATCGATCACGTCACCGAGGACTCGGCCGTGCTCTCGCTCGTGCTTACCGACGAAGGCGACATCGGCAAGCTTTCGGCGCATCTTATCAACGCCGGTTTCTCCGTTTCGTTCAGCCCGCTAGCGCCTAAGGAGCACACCCATGTCGGATAACATCACCGTCATCAAACCGCTGGAAGGCCCCATGCACGGTTCCACGCGCGTGCCGGGCGACAAGTCCATCAGCCATCGCGCCGTGCTGTTCTCCGCCATGGCGGAAGGCACCTCGCGCGTGTCGGGCGTGCTCGATTCCGCCGACGTGCGCAGCTCCATCGGCGCCGTGCGCGCGCTGGGCGCCCAGGTCAACCTGGAGAAGCAGGCCGACGGAAGCCTTGCCGGCGGCATCACCGGCTGGGGCGCCGCCGGTCCCAGCCAGCCTGCCGAGCCCGTGGACTGCGGCAACTCCGGCACCACGGTGCGCCTGCTCATGGGCATCCTGGCTCCGTGGGGTATCGAGGTCACGCTGACGGGCGACTCCTCGCTGTGCAAGCGCCCCATGCGCCGCATCACCGCGCCGCTCATGAAGATGGGCGCGCGTTTCCTTCCCGAGGGCCGCGAGACGCTGCCCATCACCGTCCACGGCGGCGGGCTGCGCCCCCTCACCTACGACGCCCCTATGGCATCGGCCCAGCTCAAGACCGCCGTTCTGCTTGCCGGCATGTACGCTTCGGGAACCACTACGGTCAACGAGCCGGCGCCAAGCCGCAACCACACCGAGCTCATGCTGCCCGAATACGGCGTGGCCACCACGGCAGGTGCCTGCACGGCCAACGTGACAGGTCCCGCCCAGCCCCAGGCCGGCGAGGTGCTCGTGCCGGGCGACCCCTCTTCGGCGGCGTTCCTTGCTTGCGCGGCGGTTTTGCGCCCCGAAAGCTCGATCCAGATCGAGGACGTCAGCCTGAACACGGCACGCATCGGCTTCGTGCGCACGCTCGAGCGCATGGGCGCCCAGGTCAGCGTCGCGCATACGGGCGCGGCGGGCAAGGAGCCCTACGGCATCATCGAGGCTTGCTACACGCCTGACCTGCGCGGTTGCGAGGTGCCGGCCGACAAGATCGCCGGCATCATCGACGAGATCCCGGTGCTGGCGCTGGTGGCCGCCCATGCGCATGGAATCACGGTGTTCCGTCAGGTGGGTGAGCTTCGTGTGAAAGAAACCGACCGCCTTGCCGCTATAATGGATGGTCTGGCCAAGTTGGGCGTGGACACCTGGTGCGAAGGCGACGACCTTTACATCGAGGGCCAGCCCGGCCTGCAGATCCCCGAGGGGCTCGAGTTCGACTCGCTCGGCGACCATCGCCTCGCCATGACCTGGTCGCTTGTCGGCCTGACCGGCAAGGTTTCCGTGAACATCAAGGATTTCGAGGCCGTATGCGTCAGCTATCCCGGCTTCCTGGACGATATCGAAAGGCTTGCACGATGATCATCGCTATCGACGGCCCGAGCGGCGCCGGCAAATCGACCGTTTCAAAGGCGGTCGCGCGCCGTTTAGGCTTCTCGTGCCTGGACACGGGCGCCATGTACCGCTCCATCGCCTGGCAGGCGCTCAAGGACGGTGTCTCGCTGGAAGACGGCGAAGCGCTCGGCCGCATCGCCGATATGCACGAGATCGGGTTCTCCCATGAGCCGGGCGACCCGCTGCCGCGCCGCGTCTCCATCGCCGGCGTGGACGTGACCGACGCCATCCGCACAGCTGAGATCGACCGCTCTGTCAGCGCCGTGGCTGCCGCGCCTGCCGTTCGCCAGGCGCTTGTGGCCCAGCAGCAGCGCATCGGCCGCGCGGGCAACTACGTGGTGGAAGGTCGCGACATCGGCACGGCGGTGTTCCCCGAGGCCCCGCTTAAGGTGTTTTTGACCGCCAGCGCCGCCGAGCGCGCCCATCGCCGCGTGGCGCAAAACGAGCGTCGCGGCGTGGGCAGCATCGATTACGCCGAGGTGCTCGCCGATATCGAGCGCCGCGACGCCATCGATTCCTCGCGCGACACCAGCCCGCTCAAGCCGGCGCCCGATGCCGTGCAGATGGATTCCACGGGTCGCACCATCGAGCAGATCATCGAGCGCATCTGCGCTCTTGCCCAGGAGAAGGGCGTGCACGTATGAGCTTGTTTTTGAGATACGAGGACATGTGGGACCGCGCGCTCGGAGGCACCACCGATGAGAAGCAGATCCCGCATTGGTTCGCGAACTTCGCGTATGTGCTGATCGGCTTCGTGTTCAAGGTGCTGTTCCGTTATCGTGTGGACGGGCGCGAGAACCTTCGCGCGTTCAAGGACCGCTGCGGTGCGGTGGTGGTTTCCAACCATACCTCGTTTCTGGACGTGGTGCTCATGTACATGGCCGCGCGCCCGAGCCAGTTCGTGCGCCTGATGGGCCGCGACTCGCTGTTCGGCAACGCCCACGGCTTGGCGGGGCAGATCCTCTCGCGCGTGGGCGCGTTCCCCATCAAGCGCGATTCGGCAGACCGCACCGCCATCAAGCGCGCGGCGCACATGCTGAAGGGAAATCAGCTGGTGGGCATCCTGCCGGAGGGCACGCGTCGTGGCAAGGGCAGCAAAACGCCCGAAATCCACTCCGGTGCGGCGTTCATCGCGAAGATGGGCAAGGCGCCCATCCTGCCCATGTGCGTGCGCGAGGCGGAGAACGTCAAGCGCAAAGGCGAGCGCATCCGTTTTCCGAAAATCTCGGTGGAATACGGAAAGCCCCTGGTGGTAAGCGATTTCGACTTCTTGCCGAAGGAGGATCGCCTGGACGGGTGCTCATGGTATGCCATGCGCGAGGTGTTCGCGCTGCACCAGCGCGTGCCGCGTGAGCAGGTGGATATGGTCGCGCTGTTCCCCGGCGGCCGCGACTTCACGGAGGTGTTCGCCGCCCATCCCATTCCCGAGCACACTCCCGCCGAGGCCATCGAGCTGACCCGCCCCATGAAGAAGGCGAAGGCCGAGCAATAGCAGGTTTGAGGGGCAGGGGCCGCGAGAGCGGCCCTTTGCGTTATCGTGCGCCCTGCAAACCTCTGAGCAGCAAGTCGCAAAGCCGCAAACCGGTGAACCGCGGTCGCAAGCTGCAAATCCGCATGCTGCAAGTTGCGTACCCGCACGTTTCGGTTGCAGGCCGCAAGCCGCTATCTACCAACCGCAAGCCGCAGACGGCAATCTGCGAGCCGCAACCTTCACCTATACGAAAGGATCGGACATGGAAGTCATCCGCAGCAAGAACGCCGGCGCATGCTACGGCGTGCAACGAGCCCTTGACCTGGCCCTGAAGGCCAGCGAGGGAGATGGCAGCGCGTTCACGTTGGGGCCGCTCATCCACAATCCCCAGGTGGTGGCGAACCTTGAGGCGCGCGGTGTGATGGCCGTGTCGGAACCCGAGCAGGCAACGCACGGGGCCATCATCATCCGCAGCCATGGCGTCACCCCGGCAGTGCGCCGCTCGGTGGAGGCGCGCGGGCTTCCCGTGATCGATGCCACGTGCCCGCATGTCGCGCGCGCGCAAAAGGACGCCGCCACGCTTGCCGAGGAGTGCGGCTATGTGGTGGTGGTGGGCGAGGAGGGCCATCCTGAGGTGGAGGGCCTGGTTGCCTACGCCCATGAGGCCGGGGCGCAGGTGCATGTGGCGGAAACGGCAGCCGACCTGCCTGTCGACCTGCCCGAGCGCGTGGGCGTGGTCGTGCAGACCACGCAAACCCGCGATGCGCTCGACGACGTGCTCGAGGGCATTCGCGCCCAGGGCGTTGCCGCGCAGGTCAAGGACACGGTGTGCACGGCTACGCGCCAGCGTCAGCAGGCCGCCGCGGAGCTTGCCGGGCAGATGGACGCCATCGTGGTCATCGGCGGCCGCAATTCGGCCAATACCACGCATCTTGCCGAGATCTGCGCCGCGGAATGCCCGCGCACGCACCACATCGAGTCGGCCGCCGAGCTTGACCCGGCGTGGTTCGAGGGCTGTTCGACCGTGGGCGTCACGGCCGGCGCCAGCACCCCCGATGACCAGATCGACGAGGTGGTGCAGCGCCTGGAGCGCATGTAGCGAACATAACCCCATGTGAGCCGTCCCCGTCCGTGCATGTTCCGGCATGTGAG
Source organism: uncultured Senegalimassilia sp. (assembly GCA_937925385.1). Classification (GTDB taxonomy): domain Bacteria; phylum Actinomycetota; class Coriobacteriia; order Coriobacteriales; family Eggerthellaceae; genus Senegalimassilia. The sequence goes on along the minus strand of CALEWN010000115.1, from coordinate 6,279 downwards.
GGCGGGGACGGTTTTGTGTTCGGGCGGTGTGGAAACGGGGCGATTTGTTGTGCAACAAATCTCGCGAAAACCGGGTTAGCCTTGAAGCATGAAACGAAGCCGAACCGGTGCCGCGAACGCGCCGGGGCGCGAACGTGATGCGGAGGTTGCCACCATGTGCAGGATATTGCTCGTCGAAGATGCCGTGCCCGAGGCCGCTGCGCTGCGTACGCTTATCGAGCAACATCCCTGCGCCGGCGCGATCCAGCTGGAGAGCTGTACGTTTTCCCAGGTGCGCAAGCGCATCTCGCAGAGTCCGCGCATCGATGCGATGTTCGCTCCCGTGGACGCTCCCGGTGCTTTTCCGACGTGCGATCCCGACGAGCGAGCCGGCATCGCGTTGGTGCGCGGGCTGCAGGACCGCGGCATCCTTCCGCTGACCGTGTATTGCACCACGCGTGCCGCCTACACTTCGGCGGTGTACGGCACCGACCATCAGTATCTGCTGCTGGCTCCCTATTCGCCCACCGAGGCGCGCAACGCCTTGGACAAGCTGTTCGGCCTGCTCGGCCATCGCGCGGCAAACCCGCTTGCGTTGCGATCCAATGGGACCGTGCACATCGTGGACCCCGTTGACGTGGTGTATGTGAAGAGCATGGGGCGAAAGGTGCTGGTCAGGCTTTCGGATAAGCGCTTGCTGGAATCGTACGCGGCCTTGTCCGAGCTTGAGCAGCAGCTGCCCGGCAGCTTCGTGCGCTGCCACAAAAGCTATCTGGCGAACATGGAGCATGTCGTCCAGGCATCCGCCGATGGGCTGGTCATGGACAGCGACGAGGCCGTGCCCGTCAGCCAGCGCCAGTACCGCACCGTCCGCGACGCCCTCATGTCGTTTTCCGTTTCGTAGCCATCAGCCCAGTTGCGCTGATTTTTCGCGCCGCGTTCCTGCCGTGCGTCTTGATGGCCGCGGCATGCTACCATGATATGCTGCGAAAAATCAAAGGCATATCGGCGAACGGAAGCGGAAAGGCGGTGTTGACGTGGGCATTTATCCTCCTCAGGATGTGGCGAAGCAGGCTGCGCAGCCAGCGGGCCGTCGCAAGCGCCGCGCTCCCGAGCCTCCGAAGGCCGTCATCGAATCCGTGCTGCCCGAAAGCCCTGCCGACGATGCGGGCTTCACGCCGGGCTGCATCATCACCAGCGTGGACGGCCAGCCTGTGCGCGACATGATCGACTGGCGTTGGCTTACCGCCGACGACGTGATCACCCTCGGATACATCGACACCGACGGCGACTCCGGCGAGGTGGAGCTTGAACGCTACGAAGGCGAGGAGTGGGGCTTCGAGTTTTCCGGTGTGGTGTTCGACGGCGTCAAGCTGTGCCGCAATGCCTGCATCTTCTGCTTCATGCGCCAGCTGCCCGACGACATGCGCCCGTCGCTGAGCCTGCGCGACGACGACTTCCGCCTCAGCTTCCTGTCCGGAACGTTCGTCACGTTCACCAACTTGTCTGCCGAGGACGAGGCGCGCATCATCGAGCAGCACATCAGCCCGCTGCGCGTTTCCCTGCACGCATCCAACCCCGAGGTTCGCCGCCGCATCATCGGCCGGCATGCCCAGCACGGCATCGAGGTGATGGACCGCTTGCTTGCCGCCGGCATCGAGTTCCACGCGCAGATCGTGCTCATGCCCGACGAGAACGACGGCGACGCGCTGCGCGAGACGCTCGACTGGGCGTACGCGCGCCCGGGCATCCTGGATATCTGCATCGTGCCGCTGGGCTTCACCAAGCACCAGACGTGCTTCACGAAAAGCTTCAACGACCCGGTGGCCGCCCGTGCCGCCATGGATGCTATCGTGCCTGCTCAACAGCGCGCCCTTGCCGAACGCGGGCATCTGTGGGCCTTCGCCGCCGACGAGTTCTACTGCAACGCCTACGGCGATGAGCTGCTGGAGAACCTCCCGCCCACCGAGCACTACGGCGATTTCGGCATGTTCGAGGACGGCGTGGGCATCATCCGCTCGTTCGTGGACGATTGGGAAGCGGCGGAAGCTGCCGGGCTTGACGCGCAAGCAGCGCAAGCGCTGCAGCAGGCGGGCATGCGCGTGCGCTACATCGCCGGCATGGCCACGCCGCATTTCTTCCGCCCCCTGTTCTCGCGCGGCCCGCTTGCCGGGGTGGTGGAGCCGCTGTTCGTGGAGAACCGATTCTTCGGCGGGAACGTCGACGTCACGGGGCTGTTGTGCAGCTGCGACATCGCCGAGGCCATCCGCGCCGACGCGGCCGAGCATCCGGGCTGGACGTACGTGGTCCCCAAGGTCATCTTCAACGACGACGGCGTCACGCTCGATGACGCAACGTTGGAGGATATGGGGAAGGCGGCGGGCGTGCCCGTGAGCGTGGTATCCTGTAACGCGACTGGGTTCTTGCCGGAACTCGTCGAACTGGCGCGCGCATAGCGGCGCCGCAAACGTAGTATTTTCCTCAACCGAAAAGGATTTGATATGGCTCTGCCCATTGTGGCGGTTGTTGGACGGCCGAACGTCGGCAAGTCCACCTTCGTTAACCGCATTGCCCAGGCCGACGAGGCCATCGTGCACGAGATGCGCGGCGTCACCCGCGACCGTTCGTACCACATCGCCGACTGGAACGGCGTTCAGTTCAAGCTCATCGACACCGGCGGTATCGAGATGGGCGACGACGACGCGTTCCAAAGCTCCATCCGCACGCAGGCGTTCGCCGGCGTGAACGAGGCAGACGTCATCGTGTTCATCGTCGACGGCCGCACTGGCATCAACGCCGACGACGAGGAGGTGGCGCGCGTGCTGCGCAAGACCTCCAAGCCGGTGTATCTGGTGGTGAACAAAATGGACAACCCCGATACCATGGACCAGATCTGGGAGTTCTACCAGCTGGGCCTGGGCGATCCGTGGTCGGTCTCCTCGCTGCACGGCAACGGCACGGGCGACCTGCTCGACGCCGTGGTGGAGGACCTGAAGAAGGTCGAGACGGCCGACGACGAGGAGGAGGACGGCGGCATCAACATCGCCATCATCGGCCGCCCCAACGCCGGCAAGTCTTCGCTGACCAATCGTCTGACCTCGGATGACCGCTCCATCGTGTCCAACGTCGCCGGCACCACGCGCGACGCCATCGACACCGTCATCGAGCACGACGGTCAGCGCTACACCATCGTCGACACCGCCGGCCTGCGCCAGAAGAGCAAGATCGACGAGGACGTGGAGTACTACGGCTTCGTGCGCGCCATGCGCGCCATCGACCGCGCCGACGTGGCGATCCTGGTCATCGACGGCTCCATCGGCCTGACCGACCAGGACCAGCGCGTGGCCGGCTTCGCCGCTGACCGCCAGTGCGCCATGGTCATCGTGCTGAACAAGTGGGACCTGGTGGAGGGTCCCGACGCCAAGGCCGAGGTTCGCGAGAAGATCACCGACCGCATGACGTTCGTGGGCTATGCCCCCGTTGTGGCCACCTGCGCGCTCACGGGCAAATCCGTCCATCGCATCTGGGAGGCCGTCGACGTCGCCTACGAGAACTTCTGCAAGAACATCCCCACCAACCAGCTCAACGTCTGGCTGGGCGAGATTCGCGAGGGCGGTCACACCGTGTCGAAGGGCAAGGCTATCCTGCGCATGAAGTACGTCACGCAAACGGCAACGTGCCCGCCGCAGTTCACGTTCTTCGTGAACCGCCCCGACCTGGTCAACGACAACTACGAGCGCTTCCTGGAGAATCGCCTGCGAAAGTCGTTCGACCTGACGGGCACCCCCATCAGTATGAAGTTCAAGAAGAAAGATTAGGGAAGATCCGCTGTGGAACTGCTGGTTCATTAGGGGTTTTCGTCATCTCTTTCTTGCTCGGGTCCATCCCCTGGGGCGTCATCATCTCGAAGGTGTTCTACCACACCGACATCCGCGAGCACGGCTCGGGCAATATCGGCACCACCAACGCCATGCGTACCATGGGCAAAGTTGGCGGCAGCGCCGTGTTCGTGCTTGATTTCGGCAAGGGCATCGTATCCGGCCTGATCGCGGCTGCGGCTGCGGCCATGTTCGGTGGCGGCATGTCGCTGTCGGGTCATGTGATCGGCTACGACGACTTCGTTACGGTGGCCTTCCTCGGCTGCGTGTGGGGGCACATCTTCAGCCCCTGGCTGGGATTCAAGGGCGGCAAGGGCATCGCCGTGGCCGTCGGCTGCCTGTTCGTGACGTTCGGCTGGCAGGGCGCATGCCTTGAGCTGGCCATTTTCGCCGTGTTGGTGCTTGCCACCAAGTACGTGTCGGCGGGCTCCATCGCCGCCGCGGCGGCATGCCCGCTGTTCGCCGCGTACTACTTCCTGTACGCCACGTTCGCGCCGGCAGCGTGGGTGTGCACCACGGTGGCGGCGCTGACGGTGGTATGGGCGCATCGCGAGAACATCGCGCGTCTGCGCGCCGGCAACGAGCGCCGTATCGGGAAAAAGGATAAGGAAGCGTAAGGAAAGTGGACGACGACATGAAGGTTGCAGTCATCGGCGCCGGTTCGTGGGGAACCGCGCTGGCGCAGACGCTGGCCCTCAACGGGCATAACGTGAGCCTGTGGGCGCGCAAGGATTCGGTGGTGCACGGCATCAACCACGAGCACGTCAATCCGCGTTACCTTTCGGATGCGAAGCTGTCCGATAACATCGTGGCCACCACCTCGTACCGCGATGCGCTGCTGCGCGCGAAGGCCGCCGTCATCGTGACGCCCTCGAACCTGCTGCGCGGCGTGGCGCGCGCCCTGTCCGATGTGGTGGATGACCAGTTCCCCATCATCATCTGCTCGAAGGGCGTGGAAGCCGAAAGCGGCTACTTGCCCGTGGGCGTGTTCGAGTCCGAGCTGGGCAACAAGGATCGCCTGGCGGTGCTTTCGGGCCCCAACCATGCCGAGGAGGTCATCAAGGCGAAGCCTGCGGGCACCGTCATCGCCTCATCGGGTCAGGACACGGCGGTGATGTTCCGCGACCTGTTCGCCTCGCCGACGTTCCGTACCTATACCAGCGACGACGTCACGGGCGTGGAGTTGTGCGCCGCGTTCAAGAACGTCATCGCCATTGCCGTGGGCGTGGCGTACGGCTTGGGCTACGGCGACAACACGGCTGCCATGCTTATGACGCGCGGCCTGGCCGAGATGAGCCGCCTGACGGTGAAGTGCGGCGGGCAAGCCATCACGTGCATGGGCCTGGCTGGTGCGGGCGACCTGATTGCCACGTGTACCTCTGAGCATTCGCGTAACCGCTCGTTCGGTGTGGAGCTGGCGAAGGGCGGCACGCTTGACGCGTATCGCGAGCGTACTCACATGGTCGTTGAAGGTGCGCTGGCGTGCAAAACCCTGAAAACGCTGTCGGAGGCCTACGGCGTCGAGCTGCCCATCACCGATGTGGTGCGCAGCGTGGTGTGGGAAGGCGCCGACCCGAAAGCCGCGGCGAAGGACCTGTTCGCAAGGCCCTTGACGACGGAGTTTTACGGACTGTAGGTTTGACCGGGGCCTCCCAGGGCTGTATAGTTAAATTTGATATCGTTTTACCGATGGGCGGTTGTTGCGTTTGGCAGCAGCCGCTCTCTTTATACCTTGCGAACACGCCCTCCGTCCCCTGTTCGCTTCCGTTTTCGTTTTACTCTCAAGCTCCGTAAGGCGCGAACCGGCAGGCGGATGACGGGTCCCTCCCTTGCGAAAGGAACCGCATGAGCAATCAATCGTCGATCGTTGATGCCCTCGTGCATCAGGTGAAGGTCATCGCTTCTAGGGCGGTTGCGGCCATCGCATTGGCCCTGGCCTTCGCGACTGCGCCTACTTGGGCGTTTGCCGTTGATGCCGCCGGTGCCGGCGACCAAGGCTCGCCGTGCGTCCCTACCCAGGATCAAGTTGAAAGCTACCGTGCGGATGGTTCGCTCGACGAGCGCGTCCAGGTTGCCGAGCGTCTCGACCATGCGCAGCTGTCCGCCGATCTGACGCAGCAGGCCCTGGCTCGGCAAGCGGCGGCGCTCGGTCAGGGCGCGGACATGTTCTCGCTGCGCTCCGTGGTTCCTTCAACCTGGAAAAGCGGTATGACCACGGTCGGCGCCGGGCGTGTGCTGGCGTTGCGTGTGTCGTTCCCGGACTATTCCTTCGCCGACGATGATACGCTTGAGGCGCTCGATGCGCTCATCAACGGCGGCGGCGCCTCCGCGTTCCCTTGCGAAAGCCTGCACGCCTACTATCAGCGCGCGAGCTACGGTGCGCTCGACATCTCCGGAACCGCCGTGGACTATCAGGCGAAAC
>CALEWN010000114.1 GCA_937925385.1 uncultured Senegalimassilia sp. | reverse complement strand
CATCCATCGCCGATCGTATTCTATGCTTGGATGCGGATAAAAAAGCCCCCGTATCGTAACCGCACGGTTACGATACCGCGGCAAAACGCCTACCGGTCCTGCGCTACTGCTGCTTGGCCAAAAACGCGAGCGCCACAGCGCCCGGTCCTACGTGCGTGCCGATGGTGCCGCCCACGGTGGAGTAGCCCACGCTTTCCACGTGGCCCTCCCACAGCTCGCGGCTATCCTCGATGTACTTGCGCACCAAGTCATCGCCCAAGCCGGTGTAGCCCAGGAAGAATGGCATGTCGAAGTCTATGCCGCCGGCCTCCTTCACCTGTTGGATAAGCAGGTTGTTGCCCTTCTTCGAGCCGCGTGCCTTGCCGAGCACCGCAACGGCGCCGTCCTGAATGGCGACCACGGGCTTGATGGACAGCATGCCGCCGGCGAAGGCCGCCGTTTTAGAGATGCGGCCGCCCTTTTGCAGGTACTCCAACGTATCGAGCAGCGCGACCAAGCGGATGCGGCCCTTCGCACCGTCGAGCTCGGAGGCTATCTGAGCCGCCGACATGCCCTGCTTCGCCAAACGCACCGCATATGCGGCCAGGGCCTTCTGCCCGATGGTCACGTTTGTGGAATCAACCACGTGCACGCGGCCTCCCCACGCCTGCGCTGCGGCAAGCGCGCTCTCGTGCGTGCCCGACAGCTTCGCGGACAGCGTGATGACCACCGCCTCGTCGGAACCGCCGGCATCGGGTGCGCCGAGCACGCCCTCGATGACCTGCGAGAACGTGAACGGCGTTATCTGGCTGGTGCGCGGAAGCTCGTCGGATTCCACCAGCTTCTCGTAAAACCGGTGATGGGACAGGTCGACGCCGTCCAAGTACTCCTCATCGCCGAACGCGATGGAAAGAGGCACAACGGCGCTTATGCCCTCAAGCTCGCCTTGTACCAGATCGGAAGCGGAATCGGTGATGATATGAACGCAAGGCGCGTCGGTGCCGGCGGATGTCTGCTGCAAAATACTCCTATCGTTTTGCGAATCGCATCATTGCGCACGTGCTCGTTTCGCCCATGCGCAACACCCCATATTGCAGCAATATGTCCATTAACGCAACCGTCATCTTACAATCGGCATCCTTGCCGCCCGCCGATCCGGCCACGCATCCAACGCCCCTACAAGCGCAAATCCGCGAAATCGGCGTCCTCGATGCGAACATCTGCGTTGTAAAACGCCTCCAACGCTGCCGTTCCCAAGGCGATATCGGCAACGCCGGCCGTCTCATAGCTGGAATGCATAGCCAGCTGAGGCAGGCCCACGTCGACGGCATGCATACTCACCTGCATATTCGACAGATTCCCCAACGTAGACCCTCCCGGCATGTCGCTTCTGTTCGCGAAGCGCTGCAAGGGCACGCCCGCATCCTGGCATATCGCGCAGAACACTGCACGGCTGAACGCGTCGGTGCAGTACTTCTGGTTCGCCGCCTCCTTCACCGCAAGGCCGCGGTTGAGCATGACGCGGTTGCCCTCGTCGTAGAGCTCGGGATGGTTCGGATGCACGGCGTGAGCGTTGTCGCAGCTGACCAGCATGCTCTTCGCCAGCGCGCACCGCAGCTGCTCGGGCGCGAACCCCAGGCCCGCGTTCACACGCTCAAGGGAATCGCGCAAAAACGTGGACATGGCGCCTTGCTTGGTGTTCGAACCCACTTCCTCGTTATCGAAGCAGCACAACACCGACACGGCATCGTCGTTGCCCGCGATCAGGAACGCGGCAAGGGAGATGTAGGCGCACCCCAGGTCATCCAAACGCGGAGAGCTTATGAACTCGTTGCCCCAGCCCCACACGGAAGGCTGTTGACGGTTCACCAGGAACAGGTCACGCGCCAGCACCTGTTCGGGCGCAACACCCGCCTCCTGGGCGATCAGCCGGTCGAAGGACCCGGGCCCGAGCGCCCCTGCCGACATGACGGGGCACATGTCGACGGCACGGTTCGGAACGAAACGCGAGTTCGCCTCGCGATCAAGGTGGATGGGGACGCGAGGTATGAGCAGCAGGTCCTCATCGGGCGCGACCAGGCGGCTTTCCACGCGATCGCCCAAGCGCACCAGCACGCGACCGGCAACGGACAAGGGTTTGTCGAACCAGGTGTGGTCCATCACGCCGCCGTACGCCTCCACGTTCAACCGCATATAGCCCGACGGGCTAGAAAGCTCAGGAGCGGCTTTGACCTTATAGGTCGGGGAATCGGAGTGCGAAGCCGTAAGCTGGAAGCGATACCCGTTAAGCCGCGCGCCCACCTTGAACGCGATGACGCTCGAGTTGTTGCGCACGGTGTAGTAGCACCCGCCGCGCCGAACCTCCCACGGCTTGCTTTCGGGCAGATAGGCGAAGCCCGCCGCATCCAAACGCCGCCGCAGCGACGCCGCCGTGTGGAACATGCTCGGGCACTCCTGCGCGAATGCCGCCACATCATGCGCCGCGCGCACATCCGCCGCACCGATGCTCTCCGCCGACGATCCCGCCTGCGCCGAAGCCGGGCCTTTATCCACCATCTCATCCGCCATCAGTCAGCTCCTTTCGTTCCCATCCAGTCTAGCAACCAACGCATGCGGTTACGGGTTGCACTACAATACGAACCCGAAGAACACGCATCGGAAAGGACGCGCCATGATTGCGGCATTATGCGTTGGAGCAGGCGGTTTTTGCGGAGCCGTTGCGCGCTACCTGCTTGGGCTGCTTCCCTATCAGGGGCAATTCCCGCTCATCACCTTCATCATCAACTTCACGGGAGCCGTGGTCATCGGCGCCGTGGTGGAAGCGGCCAGCATCCGCCCCGGCATGCTGCCCGCAAACGCCGTCTTGTTCCTGAAAACCGGCCTGTGCGGCGGCTTCACCACGTTCAGCACCTTCTCGCTTGAAACGCTCGCACTGCTCGAGCGCGGCGAATATGCCATAGGCGGAGCCTATGCGCTCGGCAGCTTGGCCGCATGCGTGCTGGGCGTCGTTGCCGGCAAGATGCTGGTACGCTGGGCACTGGGGGCGCAAGCGGCTTAGCGCAACGGCGGGGCCGACTGCAGCTCAAGCCGACACGCAACCGCAAAGCCCCGTCGCAGCGGCGTTCAGACCCGACTCCGATGCGCCACCGCGTTCAAAATCAAGCCATCGCCCCCATCCGGTACCCCCAAGCGCAAAAAAGCCGCCCGCAATGACAAGCATCGCAGGCGGCTTATCGGTCTAAATCGCAAAGAGAGAGCTACTTCACCGTGAGCACCGGGATGTCGGTGGCGCGCAGCACGCCGAAGCTGACGCTGCCCAGCATGCCGCGGATGGCGCCCAAGCCGCGACGGCCCATGACGATAAGGTCGCAATCATGCTCCTCGGCGTAGCGCGACAACGCATCTGCGGGGGAAGCTCCGGCAACGGCCTCCACCTGGGCACGGTCGCCCAGATTCGCCAAAGCATCGCCCAAGTCCTCGGCAACGCGCTTCTGCGCCTCGTCGAGCACGCGTTTGACCACGCCCTGATACTCCTCGTAATCCAGCATGCCGTAGGGCACGCCGTCCAGCGCGCCATCGGTTCCCATACGGTCCACGCCCATATAGCTGGACGGGACGGCATGCACCACGGACAGTTTGGCATCGGCGTTGCCGGCAACCAGGTCCTTGGCGTAGTTCAGAGCGTTCTTCGCGTGATCGGACCCATCATAGGGGACCATGACATGACGGAACATCATAACGGGCTCCTTCCCTCAAAAGCGCCCGGCGGCACCCCGCCGCGCGGGCTTGAAACCGGCGGACGATCGCCGGATGCGCAAGGCTTGCCCCTTGGCGCCTTGCTTTCGGACCCAACCGTTACGTTGCCGTCGTTCAAGCAGGTAACGCACCGTGTTGAACCTGCTTATGATTATACTCCATGCAACGCGCGACGGGCCGCTGACCCGCGATCGGAACCCTCCCTCAAGGCAAGACGAACCGCCGAACGGGGCCGAACGCACGCGCAGATGCGAAAAGGGCGCGGCCCGAAACCGGACCGCGCCCCAAAAGACCAGCCTATCCAACTGCCGCCGGCTAAGCGACCACCTTCGACTTCTCCACCTGCTCCACGAACCAATACGTGAAGCGCGAGAGCACCGGCCGCAGGATGCCCATGATTACGAACGGCACGATGAAGGAAAGCGTAATACCGATCTGCACCCAGAAATCGTTCTGATACACGCCCATGCTCGCCGCACGCATGGCGTTGATGACATGCGTCGCCGGCAAAAACGGGTTAGCTGCCTGGAAGAAGCCGGGCAGCAGCTGCAAGGGGAAGCTGCCACCGCCGCCGGTCACGTAGATGATGAGCAGCAGCACCGCCAGCGCCTTGCCGAGGTTGGCGAACAGCGACACCAGCGTGTAGATGATGAAGCTGAACACGAAACCCGCCGTCCAGAAACACAGCAGATACAGCAATGGGTCGGCAACCTGGACACCCACGAACAGCATGTTGCCCAGGCATACCACCGTCGATTGCATGAACGCGAGCACGAACGGTCCGCCATAGCGCCCGAAGAACAACTGCCAGGACTTGGGCTCGACCAGCCCTGCCTCGCGCTTGGCGCGTTCGGAGGGAACCGGGTTGAGCAACACCATGATCAGCAGCGATCCCACCCACAGCGCCAAGGTGGTGTACAACGGCGCCATGGCCGACCCGAAGTCCTCCACCGGGAACACGGCGATGCGCTCCACCCCCACAGGGGCGGACACGGCCTTGGCAAGCGCCTCGGGATCCGAGCCGATGATCTGCTTCAGCTGATCGATGTTTCCGCTGGCCAAAGCTTCGTTGACGCGCTGCGATAACGCCGACATCTTATCGGCGGACCCATGCAGCTCATCGGACATGGCACGGATGGCGCTTTGCGCGTCCGCCAAATCCGCCGTTACCGAGGACGCCGCACCGTTCAAGTCGTCGCCAACACCGGAAAGCTGCGAAGCACGCGCCGAAAGGGATTGCGCCGCCTGCGCCACCGAGCTCGCCAAACTCTCAAGGCCCGGTTTCAGGTTGTTCTCGTAATCGTTCTTCAGCTTGTCGGCGTTCGCCTTCGCCTCATCGAGCTTCGCCTGGATATCGGCTCGGGACGCGGACTCCGGATCGTTGCCGGATACTATCTTGTCCGCCGCCGAAGTCAAACTGTCGCGCAGCTTCTCAAGCGACGATATGGACGTGTTCAACTGCGCTATCACGGCATCAACCGCCGGGCGATACTGCTCGTCAAGCTGCGGTTTCAAGGATTCGAGCGCATCGACGAGCTGCTGGTAGCGCTCGATCTGGGCGTCCACATCCGCCGCCTGATCGCGAAGCGTTTGCGCGGCGTGCGCCTTATCGGTATCAACCTGCGCATACACCTCATCAATGGCAGCGGGCACCTGGCTGAAGCCCTCGGAGCATTGCGACAGCGCATCGGACAAGGAGGAAACCGACGTCGACAGCGCATCGCCGATGGTGTCCGCCCCGCTTTTCGCCCCCGATGCCTGCTGCTTCGCGTCCCTCACCGCGTTTTGCGCATCGCCCAGAAGATGGGTTGAGCTTCCCACCAGCGCCTGCGCCGTCCCCGCCAGGTTCGCATACGACTCGAGCACGTCGGCCGCGGTGCGCATCTGGTCCGCAGAAGAGGATATGGTGCCCGAAAGCTTGGCCACCCGCCCCGCCGCGTCGGTATCGTCCGCCACCGTGCCCAAGGTATCGATCAACCCTAGGGCAACATCGGAGATGGTTTCGGCGAACGTGGTGTTCACCTGAGCGGCAACCTTATTGGACGCCTGATCGGTCACGCGCGGCGCCACGGCGTTCTTCTTATCGTTCTCGTAATAGATGAGCTCGGGATGCTCGGCATCGTCGGAGTAGAAGCTCATCATGTCGGAGCTGAAGTTCTGCGGGATGACCACGGCTGCATAGTACTTGCCCGAGCGCGCCCCGTCGATGGCGTCCTCCTCGTTAGTGAACACCCAATCAAGCTGGTCGTTGGCGCGCAACGCCGACTCCACGCTATCGCCCACGTTGATCTTCGTGGGCAGCAGGTCGCTTTGATACCCCTCGTCGGAGTTTGCCACAGCAACCTTCAGGTTGCCCGTGTTATCGAACACGTTCCAGCACGCGATAACGTTGTACCACGTGAAAATGGACGGCAGGAACACCAAGCCCAGCACGATGACAAGGGTCACCGTGTTGCCGAACAGGTGCTTGATGTCGTAGGAGAACAGCTTGAACACGTTACGCATGGCCGCCCCCCTTCTTCGAATCGCCCTTCTTCTTATGCTTCTTGTCGTGCTTGCCGCGCTCGGCCTTGCGCTGCGCAAGGGATTCCAAATCGTCAGCACTCAACTCGAGAACGGGCACCTCGACCTCCAGCAGCTCCTCATCGCCCTTGCCCTTTTCGCCATGGGCCTCCTCATCGGTCAGAAACGGCCCATCGAAGTACGCAGGCTTGCCCTTCGCCGCCAAATCCATAAGCGATGGAACCTTGCTCGAGGGACCCTTCGGCTTGCGAGCAGCGCCCCGCCCAGCACCATCGTCGCCGGGTGCCGAGACAGGCCGATCGGCCATATCGTCGACCGCCACGCTCACGGGAGGCAGCGGCACGGACACGCCCGCCGCGCGGGCGGAGCGGTCGACGGGCACCGACACGCGCGCCGTCGACATGGCGGCAGGCACCAATTCGTTGACCATCTTCTTGCCCCGATCGGCCAAATGCCCGCGTAGCTCGTCTTCGCTCATGCCGTCGATGGACGCCTGACGCTGGATGTTGTCGCGCACCATCTCCAAGCCCAGCAAAAAGCCGGTAAGGATGACCAGCCAGATCAGCCACGCCGTCAACGTGACCACCTTCTCAGTGGTGGTCACGGCGAACACCAGCGTGAAAACCACCGGCACCGCAATGCCCAGGATGAACGCACCGCGCTTCAGACGAGGGTAATGCCTCAGGAAGGCATCGGCCCGCTGCCGCACCTCGGCGTGGAACTCATCATGGTCCGACAGCGCCCGGATAAGCTGCCCTATGCGGTAACGGCGCTCGGGCACCAGAGCCTCCTCGACGTTGAGCAGGTCGCTTTGCTTGATCTCCTTCGCCACCAGGCGGTTGAGGTTGGTCAGATGCGGCCGCACGAACAGACCGACGAGCGTCATGGACAGCGCGATGAGCAGCAGCACTCCGCAATAACCAAGCCACTGCGTGCCGTAGAAGCCGCCGATGGTCTCGCGCAAGGCGTTGATGCCGTAGGTGAACGGGAACATGGGGTACACCGTCCGGAAGAAGGCGTCGGTCATCTCCACCGGGTACAAGCCCGTGCCGCCCGGAATCTGGACGAACACCATGATGATGCACAGGCCGATGCCGATATGCTGGAACGATGATGACAGCGTGTACGTGATACACAGATAGGAAAGCGACAGCAAGATCGCCGTTGCGAAAAACGCCGGCACCGATGTCGCCTGCACGCCGATGAACAGGCAGCCTGCAACGCACACCACGGCCTGCAGGGTCACCAGCAAGGCGAAGAACAGCCAGCGGCCGATATAGCCCTGCACCACCGTCAAGCCGGGCACGCCCTCCTTGTCGACCTCCAGCTTCAAGATGACGCACAGCATCAACGTGCCGATCCACAGACTCAAGCTGATGAACAGCGGAGCCATGGCCGAACCGTAAGCGTTGAGCGGGTACAGCTTCTCGGTGGTCACCTGCGTGGGGGCCTGCATGAACTCCGCGATCTTCTCGGGGTCGATGCGCCCGCTATCGATCAGGTCCGACATCGCCGAAGACGTCCCGAGCAGAGACACGTCGTTGCGCGCCTGGCGCATGGTCCCCTCAAGGCTTGACAGCAAGACATCGGTTTGAGCCATAGCATCGCTTGCCACACGCAGCGTCCCCGACAGCTGATCGATCACGCTCGAGGTCTCGTCGATCAAATAGCTTTGATTGGAGACGGCCCCTTTCAAGCCGGCAGCGGCGATGCCAACCTGGGAAATACCGTTGCTCACCTGCGGCAAGGCGCTTCCGAACAGCTGCTGCTGATATACGCCGGAAGCGGTGATGGCGCTTTGCGCCGCGGCGTTGATGGTATTGGCGGCAGCTGCGACGCTGGCTGCCGTGTCGTCCACATCGCCGCTGAGCATCTTCAGGTCGTCAAGGTCGCGCTGCAGCTCGGCGTTGCGGGAAGTCAGAGAATCGATGACCAGCCGCAGCTGCTCCTTGTTGGGATCGGAGTCGG
>CALEWN010000113.1 GCA_937925385.1 uncultured Senegalimassilia sp. | reverse complement strand
GCCAAACAGACCAAGGGCATCGTGTCCGACGACAACATCACCAAGCTCGTCGACTCCGCCGTGAAGTCCGCTGCCGGCTACCCTGTGGTCATCTCCCGTGTGAAGATCGCCGATGCGGGCGCCCTTCGCAACGGTTGGGACGTCCTGTCCGCCCGCATGGCCGAGCCCGGCGCATGCGTGCTCATCGGCGAGAAGGACGGCAAGGCCGTGCTGATGGCGGCTGGCACGCCCGAGGCCGTCGAGGCGGGCTTCAATGCTGGTGCCATCATCAAGGCCATCGCCCCCTGCGTGCAGGGCGGTGGCGGCGGCAAGCCGGCAATGGCGCAGGCCGGCGGCAAGAACGCCGCGGGCATCGATGATGCGCTCGAGGCTGCTCGCAAGATGCTGCTGTAGCTTTTGATGCAGCTTTCACGCCCCGCCGCCCTTGGCTGCGGGGCGTTTTCATATCGGTTCGTTGCCTAAGGTTGGGTGGACAATGAGGATTCTTGCACTGGATATCGGTCAGACGCGCATCGGGGTGGCGGTCAGCGACCCGCGTGAGCGCGTGGCATCCCCTGTTTGCGTGCTTCCCGCGAACGAGGTTCTTTCCAACGCGAAAAGCTGGAAACGCGTGCTCGAGGATTGGGAGCCGGAGCTCATCTTGTCGGGGTTGCCCTACACGCTTTCGGGTGAGGAGGGGCCTCAGGCCAGCCGCATCCGCGGCGTCGCCGCTCGCATCGGAAAGGCGGCGGGCCTGCCTGTGGAGTTCACCGACGAGCGCCTTAGCTCGCAGGAGGCGAAGCGCAGTTTGCGTGAAAGCGGCATGTCGGAGCGCGATATGCGCGGCAAGATAGATATGATTGCAGCAAGTGTGTTCCTTCAGGCGTGGCTTGATGCCCGCCATGCAGGCGAAAGGTAGTGTAAATGTCCCCTCGTAGGCAAGTGACCTATTCCCGTCGCCCAACTCATGCGGCACGCTCGGCGCACGCGCGCGGCGACCGTATGTTCCGCACGTACGATACCAGTTTTATCCAGCCTAAGCGCTCCAAAGTGCCGCACTACGTGTTCCTCGTCGTGTTGGCGCTTCTAGGCATCGGCATCCTGTGGTTTGTCGGTTCCTCGATTGCCAGCTGCGTGTCGCCGAAGGTCGAGCTTTTGGCGGAAGGCCAGCAGGCCACCATCACCGTCAACGAAGGTGCATCGGCCAACACCGTAGGCTCCGCGCTGGTGGATGCCAAGCTGGTGGGGTCGGCCAAGGAGTTCACCGAGCGCGTGAAGGATTTGGATGCCGGGTCCGATCTCAAGCCCGGTACGTACATCTTCAGCGGCGGCGTATCGGTTGATGACATCATCTCGGCATTGCGCAACGGCCCGGTTTCCGATGCCGTGCTCACCATCCCCGAAGGGTACCGCTTAAGCGAGATCGCCTCGGCGGTGGAAAGCGCCACCAGCGGGCGCATCAGCGCCGATGCCTTCAAACAGGCAGCATCGGACGCCAGCGTGTATGCGGGTGATTACAGCTTCTTGAAATCAGCGGGTACGAACAGCCTCGAGGGTTTCCTGCTCCCGAAAACCTATGATGTTGCCGCCGATGCCACGGCGGATAGCTTGATTCGTGCGATGCTTTCCCAATTCCAAACCGAAACGGCGGGCCTTGACTGGTCCTACCCTGAATCCCAGGGTCTTTCCCTCTATCAGACCGTCAACCTTGCATCCATCGTGGAAAAGGAATCGAGCGGGGATGAGACGATTCGCGCCCAGGTGGCCGCCGTGTTCTACAATCGCCTGACCACCAAGGGCGAGCCGAGCTATGGCTACCTGCAAAGCGACGCCACTACCGCCTACGAGGTTGGGCATGACCCCACAGCCGAGGAAGTGCACGCGAACAGCCCGTATAGCACCTACAGCAACGCCGGGCTTCCGCCTACGCCGATCTGCTCGCCTTCCATCGAATGCCTGCAGGCCGTCTGTTCGCCGAATCAGGACGCGTTGGGCAAGTACTACTTCTTCTATTTCCAAGATGACAAGTACACGTTCAGCGAGACCTATGACGAGCATAAGGCCGCGTTCTCGTAAGGGGATCCATGTCGTACCTGCAGCCGGAGCGCTACTTCTCCCGCATATCGCATATCAATATAGAACGGGACCTGCTTGCATGCGGGTTCCGCTATGTTTTGTTGGACATCGATAACACCATCCTGTCCCGCGCAACGCACGATGTCCCGCGCGATGTGGGCCTGTGGCTTGCTCAAGCCCGAGACGCCGGCGTGCAGTTCTGCCTGGTGTCGAACAATTGGCACAAAAACGTGCATGAGCTTGCGAATCGCTTGTCCATGCCCATCATCGCAAAGGCCATGAAGCCCTTGCCGGTGGCGTTGTTCGCGGCGTGCTCCATGCTGGGGGCGAAACGCAGCGAGACCGTCATGGTCGGCGATCAGCTCTCCACCGACGTGCTTGCTGCGCATAACGCCGGAATGTCGGCGTACCTTCTGGCGCCGTTGGCGGAGCAGGATTTGCGGCACACGAAGTACGTGCGCATGGTGGAGCAGGCCATTCTTGGCGGCGCGGTTCCCGAGGGCGTTCCTCAGCCCGCGCAGGCGCATGCGACCGATCATCCGGGCGCACAAAGCGTCATGGCGCAGGAAAAGTAGCGAAACCGCCTATTTGATGGGCCTCATGGGGGAATTAACCCCTACAAAGCTAGTATGCATTGGTATGATGAAATCCCTGCTAAACTGCAGGCCCTTGATCGACCAGGAAGGAATTCCATGACCGAGCAGAGCGAAGGCGAGCGCCTCTATATCCTGGGGCATCCGGTCGCGCATTCGAAATCGCCGGTAATGTACAACGCGTTATACGAAAGGCTGGGTCTGCCTTGGACCTATGCCCTTGCCGATTTCGCCGAGCTGGACGACGCCCGCGCTTTTCTGGATGCGCGAGAGTTCCTGTCCGTGAACATCACCACCCCTTATAAGCCATTGGCCTTTCAGGCCGCAACGCGCAAGGCTGCCAGCGCGCAGCTTGCGCAGGGCGCCAACGTGCTTGTCCGCAAGGACGGTCAGCTGATCGGCTTCAATACCGACGGCGATGGGTGCGTCAAGTTTCTCGAGCTTGCAGGCGTGAACTTCAGGGGCAAGCGCGTGGTCGTGTGCGGAACGGGCCCCACGGCGTTGTCCATCCTTCACGCGTGCGCTATCGCCGATGCCGACGTGTTGCTGCTGCTCTCGCGCGACAAGGAGCGCGCGCATAGCGTGCTGGACGCCTACCTTGAACGTTTCGGCAAGCTGGCCAACGCCACCATCGATTTCCCCGCTGTGAAGGAAGGGCATCGCAGCTTTCGCGAAGCCTACACGAAGCCGACGTTCAAGTTCGGCAGCTATACCACGTCGACGGGGGCGCTGGGCTCTGCGGACATCATCATCAATGCCACTCCGGTGGGAATGAAGCCGGACGATCCGGCTCCGTTCGATACAGGGCTTTTGCGCCCGGGCCAGGTGGTTATGGACGCCGTATACGCATCGGGGCGCACGAAGTTGGTGACCGACGCCCTTGCAGCGGATTGCAAGGCGGCTTTCAACGGCGGGGGCATGCTGGTGGCTCAAGCGGTGGCCTCGGCGCTCATCGTGTCCGATATAGCGGAAGTGGAGATACCGTATTCCGAGGCGGAGCTGTTCAACCTTATGGCCGACGCCGCCGGGTTCGATTGTCCGCGCGCGTAATGTAATCATAGCCACCCGTATCGGCGCGGCGAACAATCGAATGCCGCGCATTAGCACGAAAAGAGAGCAGCATGCGCTACTACACAGCAGGAGAGAGTCACGGACAGGGCTTGGTCGCCATCGTCGAGGACGAGCCGGCGGGCCTTAAGATATCCGAGGAGCAGATCAACGTCGACCTAGCGCGCCGCCAGGCAGGCTACGGCCGGGGTGGGCGTATGAAGATCGAGCGCGACACGGTGCAGGTGATTTCCGGCGTGCGCTTCGGGCGCACCATAGGAAGTCCCGTTGCCATGCTTGTTGCCAACAGGGATTGGGAAAACTGGACCGAGCGAATGGCCCCGTTCGGCGAGCCGCCGCTCGACCTGGCTCGAGAGGTGACACCTCGTCCGGGTCACGCGGATCTGGTGGGCGCGTTGAAAACCAACACCGATGACTGCCGCAACATCCTCGAGCGTTCAAGCGCCCGCACCACTGCGCCGCGCGTTGCGGCGGCGGGCATCGCACGCGAATTCCTAGCCGATCTGGGCGTGGAGATCTTCTCCTACGTCACCGGCATCGGAAGCGCCGTCATGAAGGAAGAGGACCCCTTCATGAACGCGGCGCGCTATACGCCCCTTGAGATCGAGACGAGCGAGGTCCGTTGCCCCGATGCGGAGGCAAGCGAGGCCATGAAGCGCGAGATCGATCGGGCAATCACGAATAAAGACAGCTTGGGAGGGACGTTCCGCGTGGTCGTGCGCGGTCTTTTGCCGGGCGTCGGCGGTTACGCCGTGCCCACGGAACGTCTGACCTCCACCATCGGCGGCGCTCTGTTCAGCATCCCCGCCATCAAGGGGGTCGAATTCGGCATGGGCTTCGAGACGGCCCGCAAGCCCGGTTCGCAAGTGCACGACCCCATCTTGCTCGACCGGGCAAAAGCCGAGTTCACGCGCGCATCCAACAACGCGGGCGGTCTTGAGGGCGGCATGACCACGGGCATGCCCTTGGTGGTCACGGCTGCCATGAAGCCCATTCCCACGCTTATGCAGCCGCTGCAAACCGTGAACCTTGACACGCTCGAGGTGGCTCAGGCCTCCAAGGAGCGAAGCGACGTGTGCGCCGTGCCGGCGTGCGCGGTAGTCGCCGAGGGCGAGGTGGCGTTCGCCATAGCGGACGCGTATATGCGCAAGTTCGGCTCCGATAACATGGCCGATATCAAGGCGGCGATCAAAGCATACAAGCAGCGGTTGAATACCGTGTCGCGCTAACCAGCCAGGAGGATCATCATGGAACAGCAGGATGCAAAAAACGGCGATATCACCCCGGAAAGCAATCCGGTAGCGTACACGCTGTCGGTCACCACCCCCGACGAGGTCGTCGCCGTCGTCAACAACCCTGAGATCAAGCCCCATGCGCGTCCTACGTACGAGCTGACGCGCAATGTGTTCTTCGTGGGCTTCATGGTCGCGGGTAAAACCTCCACGTCTCGCCGTTTGGCCCGTCAGTGCGGTCTGGCCACCATCGATCTGGACGCTTACATCGAGCGTCGCGAACGCAGGGCTATCAACCAGATCTTCGCGGAACAGGGCGAGCAGGCGTTTCGCGACATGGAGACCCAGGCGCTCGACGAGTTCGCCCACAAGGGCCCCATGCTCGTGTCCTGCGGTGGCGGCATCGTGCTGCGTGAGGAGAACCGCGAGATTCTGAAGAACAACGGTTTCGTGGTGTATTTGCAGGTCACCGCCGAACAGGCGGTCGATCGCGTCAGCGATGTGTCCACGCGCCCGCTGTTCAAGGACCTTGAGACCGCGCAACGGACCATCGCCGGTCGTTTGCCCATGTACGAAGATGTTGCCAGCGTATCGATCGACACCGTGGGCAAATCCATCAACGTCGTGGCGCAGGAGATCCAGGAGATCCTCGAGAAGGAAGGCGTGCTGTGTCTGCGACAAGGGTAGTGGTGAACATCCCCGGCGAAGATGCCTACAGCGTGCGTATCGGGGCCGGGGTGCTTGATGCCCTGGGGACGTCCATGCGCGGCGTGCCGGCTATCGCCGATGCGCAGCAGGTGCTCGTCATCACCGATACGAACGTCGGGCCGCTGTACTTGGCCCGCGCGAAGGCATCGCTTGCCCAGGCGGGGTATCGCGTTTCCGACATCTGCGTTCCTGCGGGCGAGGAGGCGAAATCGCTCACGGTGCTCGGCGAGGTGCTCGAGGCCATGGCTGCTCTGGCGCTCGAGCGCGATTGCGTCGTGGTCGCGCTTGGCGGCGGCTGCGTGGGCGACCTGGCGGGTTTTGCCGCGGCAACCTACATGCGCGGCGTGCAGGTGGTGCAGGCTCCCACCACGCTTCTCTCCATGGTCGATTCCAGCGTGGGCGGGAAAACGGGCGTGAACCTGTCCGCCGGTAAGAATCTGGTAGGTGCGTTCAAGCAGCCCGCGTTCGTGTGCGCCGACACCGATGTGCTGGCAACGTTGCCGCCTCGCGAGTGGGCGTGCGGTTGCGGCGAGGTGGCGAAAACCGCGCTCATCGATGGTGACGAGTTCTTCTTCTGGCTCTCCGATCAGGCGCCGGCAATGGTCGATCGTCGGTCCGATGCCGTCTCCGAGGCTATCGCCCGCTGCGTGGTCTTCAAGGCCGATGTGGTGGCGCAGGATAAAACGGAAAGCCGCGGCGTGCGCGAGTGCCTGAACTATGGCCACACTTTGGCCCATGCCATTGAGAAGCTGTCGGGATATGGCACGTACAGCCACGGACATGCGGTTGCCGAGGGCATGCGCTTCGCAGCCCGTATGGGCATGCGGCTTGCCGACATGCCGGCAGAGCTTGCCCAGGCGCAGGCGCAGCTGCTCGACGATCTCGGCTTGCCCGAGCTTGATTGGGCGGCATCCCCGGCGCAGGTGCTTGAAACGATGAAGCGCGATAAGAAGGCGCGTCACGGGCAGGTTCGCTTCGTGTGCTTGCATGATGTGGGGCAGTGGCAGCTTCGCGATGTGGCCGATGACGTCATCCTAGAAGAGCTGGAGGCGTATTTCGCGCAGAAGCGACGCTAGCTTCCTCCTTTTTCGGACGGACCTGAGCGCGGTGCGGCCTTTGAGAGGGTTCGCGAAGACGAACAAGGTCATGCGGCGTTTCGAGCATACGCCGAAAGCGGCGGCAAACAGCAACGAAAGGCATGCGATATGAAGAAGATCCTGCTGATCAACGGGCCTAATCTGAACATGCTCGGCATCCGCGAGCCGGGCGTGTACGGCAACGATACCTTAAGCGACCTCGAATCCGGCTTCGCCGAATATGCCCAGGCGCGCGGCTGCGAGGTGGAGTGCTTCCAGTCCAACCATGAAGGCGACCTGGTCGATAAGATCCACGCCACGCATGGCACGTGCGACGGCATCGTGTACAACCCCGGTGCGCATACCCATTATTCCTATGCGCTGCGCGACGCTTTGGGCAGCGTGAGCACGCCGTGCGTCGAGGTGCACATCTCCGACGTAAGCACGCGTGAGGCGTTCCGCCATATCTCGGTGATCGCCCCGGCGTGCGTGGCCCAGGTCAAGGGCCGCGGCTTCGCTGGCTACAACGATGCGCTCGATATCCTGCTCGAAGGCGTGACCGAGCGCCTGGGCGAGGGCTTCGAGGGGCGTTATGCCCCAGGTCAGGTTATCGTGGCAGGTCGTGATCTCATTGACGGATAGCATGAAAGCCCAGGCAGCAGGGCGTTTGGAGCGGCTGCGCGATGCGGCGGCGGAAAACGGCATCCGCACGTTTTTGGTGCGCGACACCGCCAGCATCGAATGGCTGACGGCGTTCGATGACGTGTTCGACGACGAACAGGCGCATGCGCTTTTGGTGACGCCGCATGACGCGGTGCTGCACACCGATTCCCGCTACAGCGGCGCGGCGCGCAAGGCGGCGCAAGGCGAAGGCGTCATCGTCGTCGATGATGCGCGCCAAGGCCATGGCGAATGGGTTGCCGATGTGTTCACGCGTCGGCATGCGAACGCGCCCGCCGGCTTGCCGGCATCCGAGAGCATCGTGCTCGGCATCGAGGACTCCATGACGCTTGCGGCGTTCCGCGCGCTCGAGGGCGCCCTTGCCAAAGCTCCGGCATCTCCGCAGCTGCGCGAGACCTCGGACTTCGTCCGAATGCTGCGCGCGGTCAAGGAGCCGTCGGAGGTTGCGCGCATGAAGGCGGCCCAGGCTATCACCGATGCGGCGTTCTCCTATATCGTCGCCTACATGAAGCCGGGCATGACCGAGCGGCAGGTGCAGATCGAGCTCGAGGATTGGATGCTGCGTCACGGTGCTTCCGGCCTGGCGTTCTCCTCGATCGTGGCCTGCGGGGCCAACGGCGCGAGTCCCCACGCCATCCCGGGCGAGGCGCGGCTCGAGGCCGGGCAGTGCGTGGTCATGGACTTCGGCGCGCGCGCTCACGGGTACTGCTCGGATATGACCCGAACCGTGTTCGTCGGCCAGCCCGACGTGCGGATGCGCGCAGCCTACGAAACGCTGCGCGAGGCCAATGAGCGGGTGGAGGCTGCG
>CALEWN010000112.1 GCA_937925385.1 uncultured Senegalimassilia sp. | reverse complement strand
AGGCGCCAACGTCATCGCCGTTATCGATAGCACGTCAAGGACCCTTCGGGCGCGCCCGCTTAACGGGATGCGGGAGAACATGAGCATGAGGATGAAGATGAAGGCGACGCGCGTCATGTTGCCGATAATGGTGACGGCGCCTGAATCGGTTGCCGTATATCGATCATACAGGCAGCATTGCGTCCATACGCGAATGGCTATCAAGCCCAAGAAGCAGGCGGCGAACCTCGGCCCATACGTTGATCTGAACTCCTGCCAGCTTGTCGTATGCACGCGCCGCGCGGCCATGGAAATCTCGTCGTTCATGCGCCCCTCCCTCTTTCAAGCGCACAATTATAGCAAGCTTGCTCACCGAATCGGCGCAAGCGCATTGCTTTATATGCGATGCGGGCAGTCGGTTCCCAACGTTTCCCATCCCCGAAGCAAAGCCTCGTGCGAACCCCGCAACGTCACCCGCCCGATTACGTGCAAAAGCCGGAAGCGCGATTGCACGCTTCCGGCTTTCTCATAGGTGCTAAACGCCCTCTTTACGCGAAGACGTAGGCGCACGCCGTTTCCTGCGCCTGACGGCCGTTGACGTTGATGTCGCACACGGCGTTGCCTCCCAGGCGATTGCCACCGTGGATGCCGCCGGTAACCTCGCCAGCGGCGAACAGGCCCGGAATCGCATTGCCTTCGGCGTCGAGCACCTCGGCCGCGGCGTTCACGCGAAGACCGCCCATGCAGTGGTGCACGCCTGGCGCGACGGGAAGCGCGTAGTACGGTGCCTTCTCCAGGGGGTTCAGACTCTTCGTGCGCCCCATGGGGTCATCCACGCCGTTGGCGATGTTGTCGTTGTACGACGTCACCGTGTTCACGAACACGTCAACCGGCACGCCCATCTTCTGTGCCAGCTCCTCGAAGGTGTTGGCCACGTGGATGAGCCCGCGCGAGACGAACTTCTCCTCAACCGACAGGTTGTTGTCGTGCACCGACTGGTCGAACACGGCGAACGCGCCGCGCCCGGGCTGAGCCCATTCCGCTTCCGACACGCGGTCGCGCGTGAGCAGCTCGTTGGTGAAGCGTACGCCGTCGGTGTTCACCAAAATGGCGCCGTCGCCGCGGATGTTCTCGGACAGCAGCGTCGCGGTGGTCTGCTCGACGGTCGGGTGCACCTGGATCTGGTCGATATCTACGGTGTCGGCGCCCACGGCCTGAGAGAACAGGATGCCGTCGCCCTGCGTACCCGGCTGGTTGGTGGTCACAGCTTCGCGGAGCTCGGGTCGGTACTGTGCCAGCATCTCGCTGTTGGCTCCGAAGCCGCCCGTTGCCACGATGAGCGCGCGGCAACGATACTCGATGGGCAGGCCGTTGGGGTCGGTGGCGCGGACTGCCGCCACCTTACCGTCATTCATGACGATCTCTTCGACCTTCGTGTTGCACACAGCCGACACGCCGCGCTGACGACATTGCTCGGTCATGCCCTTCACGATGTACTTGCCGACGGCCTCGCCCGACTCGGGACGATGGATACGCTTGACCGAAGCACCGCCAGACGTGCCCAGCTTCGACAGCGTGATTCCCATGGAATCAAGCCAGTCGATAGCGTCGCTCGAGCCGGCGCACATGTGGCGGATAAGCTCCATGTTGCCTTTCTCGTGACCGCCCGCGTAGGTGTCGGAGGACATGAGATCTACGCTGTCCTCGATGCCGGCTGCCTTCTGGAACTTCGTGCAGCATGCGTTCATGCCGCCCTCGGCGAAGCAGGTGTTGCCGCCCGCCACCGGCATCTTCTCCAAAAGCAGCACCTTTGCGCCCTGATCGACCGCGCCCACGGCTGCAGCCATGCCCGCGCCGCCTGCGCCTACCACGACGATGTCGTACTCGCCGCCGTCGATGGTATTCTGCGCAGCTTCCGCCTCAAGGGTTCGCGGCGTGCCGCAACCCGTCAGGCCCATCGCCATCGCGCCCATGCCGAAGGTCAGCGCGCTCGTGAGGAAACCGCGACGGGAAACATCGTTGCCCTTGACGTCCATAATCGCTCCCCTTCCCTATTTCTTCTCGCGATACGGGATGCTGTCCCAGCCCTCGGGCACATCCTCGGCGGCCTGATAATGGCACTCCGAGCAGGTGATGACGGACTGGCTGTGCATTTTGTGGCAGTCGCCGCAGTCGGTGACGCCGTGCTCGCTGAAGTCATGCGGATTCCAGGCCATCCACTCGGTCTTCTTCTCAAGCTTGTCAAGGTCCATGTTGTGGCACGATTCGTTAAGGCAGAACTCCTGAGTGGCGAACTCGCCGCTGCGGCTCACCAGATGCTGCGTGTAGGCGCCGGTTACCCAGTGCATACCCTCGACCACCTGCTCGTCGATCTTGGGTTCGTGACACGTCAGGCAGTCCTTGCCCGCCTTCATGTGCGCGTTGGCAAGCATGGTGCCATCAGTGTTGTAGTAGCTTTCCACATACGCGTTCATGGGCGTGTGGCAGATGCTGTTGCAGAAGCTGGGCTGGTTATGCCAAACCGCGAACCCCCCTACCGCCGCAACCGCCACGGCTGCGACCACGCACACTGTGGCAATGGTGCGATTGCGCTTGTTGTGCGACAACTTGCCCGTGTGCTCGCTTTCGCTCATAACATCCTCCTGTTCCTTCTTGGCTTCCCATTTGCCGCCGAGGAGCGGCTTTCGACAAGCAAGATAGTAGGAGGAAACCCCCTGATGCTGCACATCCGAAAAGGGTGGTTTAAGCCTGTGACCAGGGTGGTTTTCGAAGGGTGTGTGAAGTGCCGTTACTTCCCCATCATGCTAAGCAGCGCTTCCAGCTCACGCTGCACGGCGTGCTCGGTATTGGGGCCGATTACCTTGGTGGAGATCTCCTTGATGGCGGAGCGGCCGTTGCCCATCGCGATGCTCGTACCCACCATGCGCATGATTTCGTAATCGTTCATGGAGTCGCCGAACGCCACCACTTCCTCGGCGCGGGCATGGCGTGCTTCCATCACCTGCTTGATGCCCGTGGCCTTGCTCACGCCGCGCTGCATGACGTCGATCCATTTGCGGCCGGACGGCGCGAACACGAAGTCCTCGCCCATCTCGCGCTCCAGGATGTAGGCCATATCCATGACGGCGTCGTCAACGTAGATGGAGGCCTTGATGATGCTGGTGTCGGGGCGCGGCAGGTCGCGCACACGCAGCGGGTTCGGCAGGTTCTTGTCAAGCTCGCGCTCGAAGCGTTCCTCGTCGTCGAGCAAATAGGAGATCTTGCGGTCGAACACCACCAAGTGCAGGCCGTCGAACAGGTCAGTCACATTCTTGAGCCTGCGCAGCGCGGCATGGCTGAATACCTCGCGATCGACAAGCTGACCCGCAACCACCACCTGCGCGCCGTTGGAGGCGACAAAGTCCATTTCGCCGCACACGGGGGCGAACAGCTCCTGCAGCGTGTCGAAGCGCCTGCCCGAGGACGCCACAAAGCCGATGCCCGCGGTTTTCAGTCGCTTGATAAGGTCGAACGTCTCCGGCGGCACGTTGCCTTCGCCGTCCAAAAGCGTGCCGTCCATATCCGATGCGATGAGCTTGATCATACTTGCCTCCTTCGCCGCGGCGCCCCATGCGCTACGCGTTTCTTCCGTATCCTTCGCTTCGCCGCCATTGTACGGCGCGTTTCGCAAGCGAAAATGCCAGCCACGAAACCTGCGCAGGATGCTTACCGGCTGTTGATGGGATGTTGAAGGGCTGTTGATGGAGGCGCTACTCGCACTCCGGGAACACGCATGCCAAGCGGCGCACGGTTTCCGAAAGCCGATCCGGTTCGATGCCGGCGTAGTTCAACACCAGCGCGGTTTCGCCGTTCGAATACTGCTCAAAACGCTTCGTTGTGCGCTCGCTCAACCCGTCGCCGTCGCGCAGCAGGTAGTCGTTGAACAGCGAGATGTTGAGCCCTTGCTCCACGCCGCGCTGCTTGACCTGGTCGTGCGTAAGGCTCGTGCGTACATACAGCAAGAAGTGCGTGCCCGCGTTGCGTTCCTCCACGTGCGAGATTTCCGCCAACGGCGATTGCGCTATCTCCCGCAAAACCGCCTCGCGTTGGCGACGATAGAAGTTGCGCGTGCGGTTGATGTGCCGCTCCAAGTGGCCCTCGTCGATGAAGCGCGCCAGCGCGTACTGCTCGAAGCTGGAAACCGTGCACGAGTAGAAGCTCATGGTATCAACGTAGCGCGCCAACAGCTTCGGAGGCAGCACCATGTAGCTGATACGCAGGCTGGGCACCATGGTTTTCGAGAAGGCGTTCAGGTAAATC
>CALEWN010000111.1 GCA_937925385.1 uncultured Senegalimassilia sp. | reverse complement strand
CCACGTTCGGAGGGATGGTAAAAACAGCCACGCTCAAGTCCTTCGGGCAAATAGCGCTGGTCGACCCAGCCTGCGGGGTAATCATGCGGATACCTGTACGTGCCGTAATGCTCCGAGCCTGGACGATGCCTATCGCGAAGATAATCAGGGACATCGCGCTTGGGCCCGTTTCGCACTTCCGCCAAGGCGGCATCGATGCCCGCCTCGCAAGCATTGCTTTTCGGCGCGAGGGCTATATAGGTGGCAGCCTGCGCCAGGTTGATGCGGCATTCGGGATAGCCGATGACCTCCGCGGATTTGAACGCGGCCGCAGCCACCAGCAGAGCCTGCGGATCGGCGTTGCCCACGTCCTCGGACGCATGGATAAGCATACGGCGCGCGATGTATTTGGGGTCCTCTCCCCCATTGATCATGCGCGCAAGCCAATACAGCGCCGCATCGGGGTCGGAGCCGCGCATGGACTTGATGAAGGCGGATATGATGTCGTAGTGCATATCCTTGTTCTTATCGTAAGGCAGCGCACGATGAGGGGTGGCGCTTTTCACCTGAGCTTTCGTGATAACAGCAGGGTGCTCGCGCGTGCCGGGCTGCTGCATGCCCGCCGCCAGCTCGAGCGTGGTAAGCGATGCACGGCCATCGCCGCCCGCCAAGAGCACGATGGCACTTCGGGCAGCCGGTTCGAGCTTATACAAACCGCCCAGCCCACGAGGGTCGACCACGGCACGATCGACCAGCTGGGCCACATCGCCATCGGAGAGCCCCTTGAGGCCGACCACGCGAGAACGGCTGATAAGAGCGGAGTTCACCTCGAAAAAAGGATTCTCGGTAGTGGCGCCCACCAGCACCACGGTACGGTTCTCCACCGCATGGAGAAGCGCATCCTGCTGACTGCGGTTGAATCGATGGATCTCGTCCACGAACAGGATGGTACGCGAGCCGTTGAGCGCCAAGCGCTTCTCGGCGGCGTCGATTTCCCGACGCAGGTCGGACACGGTGCCGCCAATGGCCGACACCTCCACGAACGTCGCCTTCGTGGATTCGGCGATGACGTGGGCAATAGAGGTTTTGCCGGTTCCCGCCGGGCCGTACAGGATGACCGAGCTGACATTGTCCTGCTCGATGGCCGCCCGCAGCCAGCTGCCCGGGCCAACGGCATCCTGCTGCCCCACCACATCCTCCAACGTGCGCGGCCGCATGCGCACCGCCAGCGGCGCAACCTGTTGCTTGCGTTCATTCTCCATTGCCGTGAATAGCGTGTCCATGACCACCCCTGCCTGTTGATTGGCAAACTATGATAACACGCGAACGTTTGTTTGCCTAGAAGAAAACAGGGCGCTCCGCTTAGCAACGGGAGGCAACGGCTCGCTTACACCCGCTACATCGATTCTGTCAAGACTTTACTTTGCCTTGAGGTCCCATATACTCGATATCAGGTCCCACCCTTGTCGCCGTACTTTTTGCGATGGACCGATGCTATTTCCGAGGGAGCTCAAGATAGCAAGTGAAACGGAGATTCGCGCCCGTTGGCACGAAAGCCGGGAAACAAGCTGCGAGCACCCACCTTGCTGAGGTGGGTTCATCCTTCCGGCCAGGGGTGGGACTTTTTTCATGCCCGGATCAGGCCCACCCCGCCGATTTGCGCGCAGCCGTCACGCGGAACGCGCCTACGCCGCAGGCAGCCTGAGCACGAACGTGGTGCCCTGGCCTGCAGCCCCTTCCACGCAGATAGTGCCATGGTGGTATTGCACCGCATGCTTGACGATGGCAAGCCCAAGGCCCGTGCCGCCCGTTTCCTTCGAACGGCTTTTGTCCAAGCGGAAGAACCGCTCGAACACCTTGTCGCGCATCTCCTCGGGAATGCCCGCGCCGGTATCGCTCACGCGCACCGTGACCACCGAGGCAACGTTCGGCTCCGCCCCCGCAGCACGCAGCGATTCCAGGATATCGTTGGACGCGACGCCTTGGGACACGCGCACCGACACGCTTCCGCCGGCATGGTTGTAGCGCACCGCGTTCTCGATGAGGTTGTACAGCATCTCCTCGGCAAGCGTCTCGCTGCCGTTGATGTGAGCGGACGCGCCCTTCACGGAGATGGATACGCCCTCATCGGCGGCAAACGATTCCAATCGTCCAGCCATCCGTCGGGCCACGTCCGTCACGTCGATGGGCCGCTCCTCGCGCGCGAACGCGCTCTCATCGAGCTTCGAGAGCGTGAGCACATCGTTGATAAGGCCACGCATTGCCTGCGCTTCGTCATAGATGAGCCCCGCGAACTTCTGCCGATCCTCAGGCAGCACCATGTCGTTTTTCATAAGCTCGGCGTAGCCCGATATCACCTGCAACGGCGTCTTCATCTCGTGGCTGACGTTGCTGGAGAAATCGCGGCGCATGCTTTCCGCTTCGGCAAGCTCCTTGTTCTGTTTCTTAAGCTGCGTCTGCTGATCATCGATGCGCTGAAGAAGGGGCACCATTTCCCCGTAGATGTCGTTTTCCAAAGGTTCCGCCATGTCAAGGGCGTCGATAGGCTTCATAATGTGGCGCGTGAGCAGCCGGGACAGCAAAAACACCAATCCGGCGACGACCACGAGCGCGAACAGCGTGGGCACGAGCATCTCGCCCAAGAAGGCGAACAGGGAATGACGTGTCTCAGACAGGCGGACGATGCGTCCATCGGAGAGCTTCTCGGCGGCATACACTGTATCGGTGCCCAAGGTTTCCGAATAGCGCATGCTCACCGCCTCGCCCGTGCGCGCGGCCTTGCTGACCTCGGGACGAGAGGCGTGGTTATCCATCTGACCGGCGTCTGCCTGGCTATCGTAGAGCACCAGGCCGCTTTCGCTGATAAGCGTGTAGCGGGTGATGCCGCTGAACTGCTGGGACAAGACGGTGGTCACATCGGACGCCGGAGCCTCGTCAAGGGATGCCGCCGCCCGGCTGGCCTCCTGGACCAGGGCCTGCTCGGCATCATGCTCGTAGGAGTAATAGAAGATGCTGACCATCACCGCGGAAAAAGCCAAAAGGATTCCCAGGGAAAACGCCAAAACGGTGGTGAAGATGCGGCCGGCAAGGCTTTTAACGTGATCGGGCGAAGGACTCATGCGGCAAACCTCTATTCCGGCTGTCTGATGCTATAACCCACGCCGCGCACGGTTTTGATGCAGGCATCGGCGCCCGGACATGCAACGGAGAGCTTCTGGCGCAGCGTTTGGATGTGCACGTCGACGGTGCGCGTCTCGCCCACGAACGTCATACCCCATACGTCCTCGAGCAGCTGACCGCGCGACAGCACGCGCCCAACGTTGCGAAGCAGTGCGCGCAGCAGGTCGAATTCTTTGAGCGTGAGCTCTACGGGGACGCCGCCTGCAGAAACGGTGTGCTCGAGCACGCGCAGCTCGATGGGCCCGCACTCCAGCATATCGCCAGCGGGCGCGGTAGGCGCCGCGGCACGGCGCAAAAGCGCGTTCACGCGGCTGACCAGCTCCATCATGCCGAAGGGCTTGGCAAGGTAATCGTCGGCTCCCGCATCAAGGCCGCTGACCTTGTCAAACTCGGTGCCTTTCGCCGTGAGCATCATGACGGGAAGGAACTTGGTCGCCGGGTCCTCGCGCAGGCGGCGGAGAACCTCGAGTCCGTCGACCTCGCGCAACATGATGTCGAGCAACACCAAATCGGGAAGCGATTCTCGGCAAGCATCGAAGAAGTCGCCGGCATGGGCGAAGCCCGCTGCCTCAAGACCCGCCTGCTTGAGCGCGTACACCGTCAAATCGCGGATATTCGTGTCGTCTTCCAAGTAGTAGATCATGCTTGCACCTCGTTATTCCACAACCGAATCGTCTGGACGCGGGCCCGCCAGGCGATAACCGACCCCACGCACCGTCTCCACGGCATCGGCATGCTCGCCGAGCTTTTGCCGAAGCGTGAGCACGTGCATGTCGACCGTGCGGCTGCCGCCGCTGAAATCCCAGCCCCACACGTTTTGCAGGAGCTTCTCGCGCGACAGCACGACGCCGGGATGGCGCATCATATACGCCAGCAAATCGAATTCCCGCATGGTAAGCGCAACGGGCAACCCGTCGACAAGCAGCTCGCGCGCCTGAAAATCCAGGAAAAGGGATCCCAAGCGCAGCGCATCCTCGCTGCGGCCGCCTCCCCAATCAGGGGCGCGCCGCAGCATGGCTCGCACGCGGCTTACCATCTCCATCATACCGAAGGGCTTCGTGATGTACTCGTCGGCCCCCGCATCGAGCGCCCGCACGATGTCCAGCTCCGAGTTTTTAGCCGTGACCATCATGACGGGGACGCGAGAAAGCTTGCCGGGCGTGCTGCGGATGCGCTCGAGGATCTCCAGGCCATCGACGTCGGGCAGCATGATGTCCAAAACCACCACATCCGGGATCTTCTTGGCGCATG
>CALEWN010000110.1 GCA_937925385.1 uncultured Senegalimassilia sp. | reverse complement strand
GTCGCGCTCGCATTTATAACCGGAGGATACGCGGGCAACGCCAGGCACCTTGCGAATGAAGTCGGCACAGCGCTTCTCGGTCTCCCAGTCGGTGCCCTCGCGCAAAAACACACACAGTCGGCCGGAAATTCGATGGATGGTGACCACATCGAAATCGGAGAGCAGCGCCTCAAGGTTTTTGAGCAGACGCATCTCGAACGTGGAGCGGTTGTGCCCCTTCAAACCGATTTCATGGTAGTGGACCAGGCAAATGCGCTGGAATTCGGTCATATGAACAGCCCTTCGAAACAGACGGTAAGCGGGTAAACGGAACAAACCCTCTGTCGTCCTGAAAGCCTTCACGCTACTTGCAACGCACGCGGCGCAGCAAATAATCAGCAAGGCAGGCGCAGGACGCCAGAGGGTTCACACGTCAAACGAAAACTGCTTGGCGTAGATATAGATTAGTGGTTCTCGGCGTCGATGGTTTCCGGGTCGTAGGAAACGTCGCCGCGGGCGATTTCGGAGAAAGCCATGGAAAGCGGCTTCTTGTCTGCGGCTTTGGCGATTTCGACGGCGGTTTGCAGCTGGATGGCGCGATCGCGCTGGCCACGCATCATGTCATTGATGTCATGAGCGCGCTTAGATGCCAGAGCGCACAGCAGGAAGCGGTCGTTATCGGTTGCGTCCAGAAGGTCGGTGATCCTCGGTTCGATGATGCTCATAGGGTAGTTAACCTCGCGTTTTCTCGGCTTGTTCGTTCACGTATGAGACGAGCTGCGAAGCAGCTTCGTCAAGATTATCGTTCACAAGCTGTATATCATACTCCATTTTATGGGAAAGCTCCACCTTGGCAGCCGCAAGTCGTTGCTGGATGACTTCCTCGGTTTCGGTATCGCGACCGCGAAGGCGCTGCTCGAGCACCTCCATGGAAGGCGGCTCGATGAAGATCAGATGGGCATCGGGCACCTTGTCCCTGACCTGGAACGCCCCTTGCACATCAATCTCGAGGATGACCTGCTGGCCTGCCGCCATATGCTCCTGGACGCTGGCCCTGGGCGTTCCGTAATGGTTGGACCCGTACACCGCCCACTCGAGCAAGCCGTCGGAATCGATGAGCTGCTGGAACTGCTCAGTGGTTTTGAACTGGTAGTGAACGCCGTCTATCTCGCCTGCGCGGGGATCGCGCGTGGTGGCCGAAACCGAGACCCACGCATCGGGAACCGCCTGCACAAGTCGGGCCACCAGGGGACCTTTGCCCGCACCTGCTGGCCCGGAGATGACGAACAGATTGCCGCGGCGCACTGCCTAGCCCAGACGCTCGAGAAGCGCGACCTGCTGACGCTCACCAAGACCGCGAAGGCGGCGGCTTTCGGCGATCTGCAGCTCCTTCATGACCTTCTCGGCCTTGGCCTTGCCATAACCGGGGAGGGTTTCGATGAGCGTGGAGACCTTCATGCGGCCGATGACCGGGTCGTCTTTCATGTCGACCACCTGGGCAAGCGTGAGCTTGCCGGCCTTGAGATCATCGCGGACCTGCGCGCGCTTGATGCGAGCAGCCTTGGCCTTTTCAAGGGCCGCCTGACGATCTTCAGGGCTGAGTTGGGGAATAGCCATCAGTAATCTCCTTCGTGTAAATCAAGCGTTGTCGAGATACTAGCACGTCAACCGTTATCGACAACAACCAGTTACCCAAATCACAAAAAAGTTTTCGCGGAAAAATGGCCTTGTACCTGGGATTCTTCTGAATCCAACGCAAAGGCGCCCTATTTCAGCGACAAGACATTATGCACGAACGCAGCCGAATGTGCCACGAACGCGCGAAATTCCCACTAGTCCAACTCGGCCACGATGGCATCGAAAGCGGCTGCCGGGTCGTCGGCCTGCGTGATGGGGCGGCCGATGACGATATGCGATGCGCCGTTTTCAAAGGCCTGCTTCGGCGTTGCCACGCGGGACTGGTCACCCAAGGCGCTACCGGCGGGACGCACGCCCGGCGTGACGATATAGCCCTCGGGGCCGAGCACCTCGCGGAGCATGGCCGCCTCCTGAGGGGACGCCACGACGCCGGAGATGCCGGAGCGCTTGGCCTGCTCGGCGAGCACGTTGACCTGCTCGGACATGGGACGGGTGACGCCCGTGTCGGCCAGGGCGGCCTGGCTCATGGAGGTAAGCACGGTGATGCCTAAGGTGATCGGAACGTCGAAGCCGTATTCGGCCGCGGCGCGCTCGGCGCCCTTTTGCGCCGCGCTCATCATGGCGACGCCGCCGATGGTGTGCATCGTCATCATATCCGCGCCGCTAGCGGCAGCCGAATACGCCGCGCCCTCGACCTGGTGCGGGATATCATGGTACTTCAGGTCCAAGAACACCTTGAAGCCGCGCTCTTTCAGGGCGTACACGACGGCAGGACCGTTGGCATAGAACAGCGTCATGCCGATCTTCATCCACGTGGCCTTGCCCTGCAGCTTGTCCGCCAGCTCGAAGGCCTCCTCGATGTCGCAGTCAAGGGCGACGATGACGCGGTCGCGCTCGGGGATATCGGTAAACGTAGTTAGCATTGCAACGCTCCAATCAGTTCGTTGACGTCATCGACGCCATGACGCTCGCAATACTCGGCGATGCCGTCGATGACGTCTATGGTTGCCTGGGGATTGACGAAGTTCGCGGTACCTACCGCCACGGCCGTGGC
>CALEWN010000109.1 GCA_937925385.1 uncultured Senegalimassilia sp. | reverse complement strand
GGCGCCGGCAATCCGCCGCCGGCGCCCCCGGCATAACCTGCACCCCACGCAAACGGGGCTCGCCGCGATCATGCGTCGAGCCCCTTCGTCGTAAGCAACCGGTTCTTGCAATCAACCGAACGCAGCATCCGGCCGAAACCCCGGCTACGCCGCCGGCACGACAACCGCGCGCCCGGCCACACTTCCGACCGAACGCCTTCGGCAGACGCAAACCCTAGGCAAGCCCCAGCCAGATGGCAACCTTCGGCGCGTATCCCAACACGAAAATCACCACGATCAGCGCCGGGATACCGTACTTCAGCCACAGGCGCGTCCAGCGCGGGAACTTCACGCCCTCGCCCTGGTCGGCCTCGGCCAGGAAGTTCTCCCATCCCCAGCCGCGGCGCGTGGTGCAGAACAACACGAACGCCAGGCTGCCCAGCGGCAGCATGTTGTTCGACACGATGAAGTCCTCGATGGACTGGATGTCGCCGATGGCCGGGATGGTGACGCCCGACAGCACGTTGAAGCCCAGCGCGCACGGAATGGAAAGAACCAGCACCAGCACGCCATTAAAGATAACGGCGCGGCTGCGCATCATGCCCCATTTGTCCATGGACCAGCTGATCAGGTTCTCGAACACAGCGATGACGGTGGACAGCGACGCGAACGCCATGAACACGAAGAACAGGCAGCCCCACACGTTGCCCAGCGGCATCTGCCCGAACACCACCGGCAGCGTCACGAACACCAGCGACGGCCCCTGATCAGGGGAAACACCATAGGCGAAGCACGCCGGGAAGATGATGAGGCCCGCCAGGATGGCCACCACGGTATTGAGCGCGGTAACGGACACGGCCTCGCCGGTAAGGCTGCGCTGCCGCCCGATGCGCGAGCCGAAGATCTCCATGGCCGCGATGCCGAGCGACAGGCTGAAGAACGCCTGGCCCATGGCCGCGTACACCGCGTCGCCGAACGTCGACCATCCGTCGGCGAACAGGCGCCCGAAGTCGGGCACCAGGTAAAACGCGATGCCCTCGGCAGCGCCGGGCAGCGTGACGGCGCGGACGCACAGCGCGATCATCACCACGAACAGCGTGGCCATCATGACCTTCGTGACGCGCTCGACGCCCTTTTGCAGACCCAAGCTGCACACCAGAAAGCCGATGACGACCGCCACGACCATCCATCCGATCAGCCACGCGGGATTCTCCAGCATACCGCTGAACGCCGCACCCGCAAAAGTCGCGTCGGCGCCGTTGAACATGCCCGATGCCATCTGCGGCACGTACGAGATCATCCATCCGCACACAGTGGTGTAGAACATCATCAAGATCATGCAGCCGATATAGCCCCACCACGAGAACCAATGCCACTTCCCGCTCGGCTGCAGCTTATCGAAGGCCTGCGCGGCGGAACGCTGCGAGGCGCGCCCCACGGCGAATTCCATGACCATGACGGGCATGCCCAAGATCACCAAAAACACCAGGTACAGCAGCACGAACGCCGCTCCGCCGTACTCGCCGGTGATGTAGGGGAAGCGCCATACGTTGCCCAAGCCGATCGCGCACCCGGCGCTGATCAGGATGAATCCCAGCCGCGACGCGAAGTGCTCGCGCGAAGCCGGCGCCTCCGTGCCCGACGCCGACGCAGGCGCCTGGGGTGTGTTTTCCGCCATATCCATTCCCTTTCCCAACGCAAAAGGACGACCACCTTGAGTGGCCATCCCGCAGCAAGCTGAAACATCGCGCCCACATGCGCAGGCGCAACGCCATATGG
>CALEWN010000108.1 GCA_937925385.1 uncultured Senegalimassilia sp. | reverse complement strand
CACCATGACCGTCCCCTGGTTCTTCCTGCATCCGGGGTGCGTGGTCCATTCCACCAACAACCCTGCAGCTCACATGACCATCTCGGTCATCGCGCTCATATTCAACGCGTGCGTGTTCGTCTACCAGGCCTACACGATCTTCGGCAAGAAGCGCAACCCCTTCAAGCAGGAGCTCTACATCGACAACCCGCGCTTCCGCAAGGTCTACCTCGAGAGCATCGACGTCCCCGAAGGCCAGCGCGAGGCAGCGCTTGCCAACCTGGTAGAGTTCGGCTACGCGGCCGCATGGGACGAGAAGGGCCGCGTCAAAACCATGGTGGAGCGCCCGTAACGTTCGCCGAGATTCCCACGACCCACAACCCAAACGCGTTCTTCGCCGTCAGCTTGGTGGCACTCATCGCCAATGTCGCCCTTGCCGCCTACCAGCTACGCCGAATCCGCGCACGGCGCCTTAACCCGCTTACGGACGAGCTCTATAATGACGCGAAGAGTTATCGAGAGGTCGTCGAGGAGAACCGCTGATCTGCAGCGAACCACGCCTGAGCGCACGCAGCGCGGCGGCTTCCCAACATGCGAAGGAGCCCCGTGTCTGCACTGGACAGCAAGCCGATACCCGGATTCGATCCTGACCTGCCGCATCCCGTCACGCGACAGGTCAGGCAGAGCGCGCGGCTTGAAGGCACCGCCGGCGACATCATGCTGGCGGCGCGCGAGCTTTACGAAACCGAAGGGGTCGCCGCCACCAGCATGGCCGCCATCGCCCGCAAAGCGGGCGTGGCGCGCAGCCTTCTCTACTATTACTTCCCCGACAAGCAGGCCGTCACCGACGCCGTGATCGAGGACTATCTTGAGGATCTGGTCGAAAGCGTCTCTACCTGGAACGAGCTGCGCGCGTTCGGCGAAACCCCCTCGGAGCTGAAAAACTGCGTGTCCATGCTGCGACGCGCGCTTTACACCGCATCGGGCGATCCTCGCCCGATGTTCTCCGTGCTCGAGGAGCTCGGCCTGCGCGACCGCTTCGCCACGCAGGCCGTCCGCGAGGTGGTGGCATGCATCCAGAATTACATCGTGTCCGAATACATGGCGTACCGGACCATCGAGATTCAGCTGATTCCCGAAACGTTCGGCCTGCTCATATTCGGGTTAGCGGGGATGATGAAGGCCAAGCCCGACATCACCGACGACGAACTTGCAACGCTTATCGCCCAAACGCTTCGCCTCGACATGACGGTGATCGATCCGCCGCCTTGGCCGGAACACCCCGATGCGCCTTCATGCCCGTCGCCGTCATCCAACGGCACGGCTTAGCACGTTGCCCGGTGCAGAATGCACTCGGCCGCTATGCTGACGGCTATCTCCTCGGGCGTTTCGGCTTTGATATCCAACCCTATGGGCATGTGCACGGCGTCAAGCGCCGACTCGGGGATCCCCGCTTCCAGCATGCGCTCGCGCGCCGTGGCGATCTTGCGCCGCGAGCCCATGAACCCCACATATGCCAACGGCTGGCGGAGCACCTGCTCCAGCACGGCGAAATCGTGCCGATGGCTGTGCGTCATGATGAGAACGTAGTCACGCTCGTCAAGAGCCAGGGAGGCGGCGATGTCGTCGTAATCGCCTACGACAACTTGCTGCGCGCCATGGGATTTGCCGGCGTTCGCGAACTCCAGGCGGCAGTCGAACAGCGTGCAGGAAAACCCCACGCGAGACAAAGCCGAAACGGTGGCGCCGCCCACATGACCGCTGCCGAACACCACGGCGCGGACCGGCAAGGGGACGGGCAGCATGAGCCAACCGTCCACGATGCAGCGCCCCTTCTGACCGCGAACCCGATCGCCCGGCGCGAAGCTGTCGCCTGCAAGCAAGGCCCCGTCGGCATCGAGCAACGCGACGCCTTCGCCAGATTGCGAAAGACCATCGCCGCAGCTTAGCGCCAGATACGCCGGCGTGCGCGGCGCAAAGCCGCGCCGCAGCGCGCCGGCCACCGCGGCCCCCACCGCGCGGCCGCCGCCTATAGGCACAGACACCAAGCGTGCGCTTCCGCCCCCGCCCCT
>CALEWN010000107.1 GCA_937925385.1 uncultured Senegalimassilia sp. | reverse complement strand
TGCGTTCACACCGCATGAATTTTTCTGCCCTGAAGGGCTGGGAAAGCGCAGAACACCGGGCGGCCCCTCCCCTGCCGCGTGCTGCGGGCCCTTTCCTCTGCGGAATGTGAAAAAAGCTCCCGGGCCATTTGGCCCGGGAGCTTCTGCGTTGATCTTACTTGTGGTCCACAGAGGACATATAGCGAATCAGCTCCACCATCTTGTTGGAGTAGCCGCACTCGTTGTCGTACCAGGAGACGACCTTCACGAAGGTGTCGGTCAGAGCGATGCCGGCATCCGCATCGAAGATAGAGGTGCGGGAATCGCCCAGGAAGTCGGAGGACACAACGGGCTCGTCGGTGTAGCCCAGCACGCCCTTCAGCTCACCCTCAGAGGCCTCCTTCATGGCCTTGCAGATCTCCTCATAGGAGGCAGGCTTCGCCAGCTTGGCGGCATCCTTGCCCGCAACCTCCATGCACGCCTCGAAGAAATCGGCCGTGGCGCGATGATCGACCAGGTGGCGAGCATCGTAGGCGGACAGGCCGAACTCATCGGCGAAGCGAGCGGCCTTCTGGTCGGGCAGCTCGGGCAGCTTGGTGCGAACGCCTTCGATGAACTCGTCGGAAAGGTCGTAGGGCGCCAAGTCGGGCTCGGGGAACAGGCGGTAGTCGTCAGCGGTTTCCTTCACGCGCATGACGATGGTGTGCTTCATGGTGGGGTCCCAATGGCGGGTCTCCTGGTAGATCTGACCGCCCTCTTCCAGAACCTCGGCCTGACGGCAGATCTCATAGGCCAAGCCGTCGTGCAGATTCTTGAAGGAGTTCATGTTCTTCAGCTCGGTCTTCACGCCCAGCTTCGTGGAGCCGCGGCGGCGCAGGCTGACGTTGCCGTCGCAGCGCATGGAGCCTTCCTCCATGGAGCAGTCGGAGATGCCGATGGCCAGATAGATCTGACGTAGCTTCTGCATGAACAGGCGCGCCTCCTCGGGCGTGCGCAGGTCGGGCTCGGTGACCAACTCGATGAGCGGCGTGCCGGCGCGGTTGTAGTCAACCAGCGAGTGCGTGGCGCCCGCGATACGGCCCTCGTCGCCGCCGATGTGGATCATCTTGCCGGCGTCTTCCTCCATGTGGATGCGCGTGATGCCCACGTGCGCCGTGTAGCCGGAATCGGTGACGGTGACGTTCTCGCACGTCTCGCCCGGCTTCAGGCCGGCGATATCGCCGCGCTCCTTGGCCGCCGGACCATCGACGTCCAAATCAAGATGGCCGCGCATGCAGAACGCCACCGGACCCTGCGTGGTCTGGAAGTTCTTGGCCATGTCGGGGTACATGTAGTTCTTGCGGTAGAACATACTGTGCTTCTCGATGTCGCAGTTCGTGGCCAGGCCGGCAAGCACGATGGACTCGATAGCGGCCTTGTTCGGCACGGGCAGAGCGCCCGGAAGACCCAGGCACACCGGGCAGGTGTGCGTGTTCGGATCGGCGCCGAACTCAAGCTTGCAGCCGCAGAACATCTTCGTGTTCAACGTGGTCAGCTCGGCATGGATCTCCAAGCCGATGACCGCCTCCCAATCCTTGAGGACTTCTTCGAGCTTACGCATTACTCAATCACCTTCCCGTCGGCGAAGTTCGGGGCCACGGGGGCCTTGCCGTAGGCGGCCTCAAGCGCCATGGCGGCGCGGAACATGTTCTCGTCCTTGAACTGCGGGGCGATAAGCTGCACGCCCACGGGCATGCCGCTTTGCGCACCCAAGCCGCACGGCACGCTCATGCCGCCGTTGCCGGCAATGTTGATGGAGATGGTGAACACGTCGGACAGGTACATGGTTGCCGGATCGGCGATCTCACCGAACTTGAACGCCGTGGCCGGGGCCGTGGGCGCCAAGATGACGTCGCACTGCTCGTAGGCGTTGCGGTAGTCCTGCGTGATGAGCGTGCGGACCTGCTGGGCCGGATAGTAGTACTGCTCGTACACGCCGGCGGAAAGCAGGTAGCTGCCCAGCATGATGCGGCGCTTCGCCTCTTCGCCGAAACCATGGGCGCGGCTTGCCTCGTACTGGCTGCCCAAGTCCTTGTGGCCTTCCTCGCAGTAGCCGTAGCGCACGCTGTCGAAGCGGGCCAGGTTAGAGAACGCCTCGCACGGGCCCAGCACGTAGTAAGCGCTGATGGCGGCGTCGATATGCGGCAGGTCGACCTCGACGATGGTGGCGCCGGCTGCCTCGAGCTTGGCAGCGGCCTCGGACACGCGCTCCGAAACTTCAGAGGACAGGCCCTTGGCATCCATGAAGCTGCGAACCACGCCGATGCGCATACCCGCGACATCCTGCTGGCATGCAGCGCGGAAGCCGGCCTTCACGTCCTGCGACGTGCAGTCCAGGGGGTCATGGCCGCACAGGGCGTCCATAGCGGCGGCGGCATCCTCGACGCTGCGCGCGAACGGGCCTACCTGGTCGAGCGAGCTGCCGAAGGCCACGACGCCGTAACGGCTGACCGTGCCGTAGGTGGGCTTGACGCCCACGATGCCGCAGAAGCTGGCAGGCTGGCGGATGGAGCCGCCCGTGTCGGAACCCAGCGTGACGCACGCCATGCCGGCGGCGACCGCCGCCGCAGAGCCGCCCGAGCTGCCGCCCGGAACACGACCCAGATCCCACGGGTTGCGCGTGGGGCCGAACGCGGAGGACTCGGTGGTAGAACCGAACGCGAACTCGTCCATGTTCAGCTTGCCCAGCGGCACGCCGCCGGCGTCGATGATGCGCTGCACGCACGTTGCGGTGTACGGGGACACGTAGTTTTCCAGCATGCGGGAAGAGCAGGTGGTGTGCGTGCCCGTCATGTTCATGTTGTCCTTGAACGCCACCGGCACGCCGGCCAACGGGCCGAGCGTATCGAACGTGCCGTCGGCGATTGCCTGATCAACACGCTGCGCGGCGGCCATGGCGGCCTCAGAGGTGACCTCCAGGAACGCATGCACCTGAGAATCGGCCTGCGCGATGCGGTCGAGGCTTGCCTGCGCGACCTCGCAGGCGGTGAACTGCTTGGATGCCAGACCCTCGCGGATCTGCGCGATGCCCATATCGGAGATGGCCATTACGCATCGCCCCCTTCGCCCAGGATGGACGGGATCAGGAAGCTGCCGTCCTGCTGCTTCGGCGCGTTCTCAAGCGCAACCTGCTGCGTAAACGATTCGGTTTCCACGTCCTCGCGCATGACGTTGGACAGGCTTCCGATGGGATGGAACGTAGGCTCCACGCCCTCGAGGTCCAGCTGCTTGATGGACTGCAGCGTTTCGATGATGCTGTTCAGATCGACCGTCATCTCGGAGAGCTCCTCCTCGGTGAGGCCGATGCGCGCGTATTCCGCGATTCCACGGACCTCGCGCTCGGTAAGGTATTGGGTCATTGGTTTCTTTCCTTTCGATTCCAACGCACGTGTTAGCGGCCACGCTGCAAAGCGACAACTACCCCGCATCCGATTGCCGCCAGCACAATCGCGACACTTGCGGACGCGCCCGGGGAAGCCGACACAATGGCGGCGCCTGCGGACACGCCGGGGAAGCCGGCGCAGCTCAGCTTCACGCACGCTGAAAGCGGTTAGACCGTTAACTTAGCTATGATAGCAAACAAGCCCGTCCATCAGGCCGCGAACCCTCAGGCGACAGCGATTCGATAGACACGGAACCCAGCCCCATCGCGACGCTGACCGCTACGCAATGCCAGCGAGCTTCAAGTCTTCATCTACCAGATGGCGAAGATATTCCGACCGTTTCATCCCAAGCTGCGCTGCCCGAATGTCTATGAGCAGGATTTTATTCACCGGCTCCTTAAACCCCACCTGCTTCATTTCCTCATCGAACATGAGCGGGCGACCGGGGCCATATGTAACCGGTCCGCTAGGTTCTCCATGCAAGATGCCGGCAGCGGCATCCGCCTCCCATTGGCCAAGCTGTTCAGGCGTAATGCCGAATTCTTTTTTGATTTCATCCGCAGACATTGCCATGCCTACTGCCTCCTTGCCAATAGCCCAAGTTCGAACAGCACTCTTTTCGTTGGCGGCTCCATTGCATGGTAAATCACTACCGCAGAAGGTTTTTGGGAGCCGATTAACTCAACAACCCTTCCGTCTTCCGTAAGCCCGATAGCAACGACTTGGTCTTCATACGGAGCCTTTCGATGCTGCGACGCCATACGATTTTCCCAGGCAAACCGTATGCTCTCCTCACTTAGGCCGTGCTTAAATGCATGCTCTGCAACGACGAGTCTGCTCATTAATGCCTCGAATTTCGTACAACGATATTTTAGCATGCCTTATCTGCGAAAACTATCGTTGCATTCCGTGGTTTCGAGGATCTTGCAGAAGAGGAAAGGGCACCCCAGAGACGGATGCCGGCCACGACATTCCCGCAGGCCCAACGCCCGAAGGGAAAGCATCTGCACTGGCTCATGTGATGCAAGGATTCTAGCACACGCACAGATGTTCGTGCAAGTCGAAAACCGAACATATTTTCGCTATTTTAGGCACGAGCGAAACGTGCGATGGCAAGACGGCCGAGCAGCCGTCCTTCACTCGCATATGCAAAAGGCCGCATCGCCTTCGAAACGGCGATGCAGCCTTAGCAGCTGCGGGAGGCCCGCGATTTCGTCAAACGACATCGCGACGCCGCCCGCAGGCGAGCGCACCGAATTCCAAACGGCTCGAGCTACCTCCACTCGGCCCAGATCACATCGCCGGGCTTGGGAGCCTCGATACCCGGACCGTTGGGCAGCATATAGTAGGCGTTGGCCTCGAAGCTCTCCGGGCTGCCGGGGCGCCCGGGCACGGGCCAAGCGCGCAGCGTGCCGTCCTCGGCATGCTCGGCGCGCAGCAGCTTGATGCCGAAGAACTCGGGCTCGCCCGGCTTGTGCGCCGGATGCTCCGCGGGCCTGTCCTCGCCGCGGACCGGGCCGCCATGCCCCTTCGGGCCGTGGCCGCCTGCCGGGAACGCCTCTGCCAGCACCATGGGCGTACGCGGCACCTCGGGGTCCAGGCCCAAGAACGCGCGCATGAGCGGACGCAGGTAGAAGTTCAGCGTGAACGACGCGCCGGCGCTGGGGCCCGAGATGCCCACGACGGGCGTGCCGTCGACGACGGCGAAGCTGGAATGGTGCCCCGGGCCGTGGTTCGTCTGATGGCAGATCATCTGCCCCATCTGCTCCATGACCTCGCAAGACCAGTCATCGCTTCCCTTCGACGACCCGGCGTTGAGCACCACGATGTCGGCCACTTCCACCGCCTGCGCGATGGCCTCCTCGATGGCGTCGCGGCGGTCGGGAACGATATCGAACGGAATGAAGCACCCGCCCCACCGCTCGCACTTCGCCTTCACAAGCACGCTGTTCGTCTCGAAATTGCGCCCGCGGGCCGCGAAGGAGGCGGCGCGGTCGGGGTCGAACGGCACGCCGGGGGCCACCAGCTCGTTGCCCGTGGGGATGAACGCCACGCGCGGGCGGCGCACCACCGGCACCGACCCGTTGTTGCCCGAGCCCATGCGCGCCGCCAAGTCGGGCGTGATCAGCTGGCCGGCACGGCCCAGCACGTCGCCGCGACGCATGGCGCTGCCCACCGGACGCGTGCCCGCACCGGGCCTCGACGGAACCGCATCGATGATCACATGCTGCTCATCTGCGGAAACCTGCGCATGCTCGATGACGATGGCCGTGTCGAAGCCTTCCGGCTTGGCAAGACCGGTGTTGGCGAACTCCCAGTCGCGTCCGCGCACCCATGCGCTCGTGTCAGGCACTTCGCCATCGGCCAGGTCGGCAAAATCCGACCAATGCAGCGCAATGGAGTCCATGGCGCACGTGAGCGCGCTGGGCATATCGTTCACGGCGCACACGTCGTACGCCAGCACGCGCCCCACCGATTCCGCCAGGGAAACGCACTCCACCAGCTTGCGCTCCACCTTGCCCGCATGGTCGGCGGATGCCGCGCGCCCGCGCCAGCCGAAGCCCTCCGGCTGCACGTCCAGCGCCGCCAGCGTCGCCGCCACCGCTTCCTCGCGCGACAGCTGTATATGTTGCGAATGGTCCCTCATGGGTGCCTCTTTCCCTGATGCTCGGCGCAAAGGCGACGCGCAGCGTATCCGTAACCCGCCACCCGGCTCCCCGAATGGCGGCGAGGCGCAACGCACGCCGCTCGCTCGCACCGAGAGCCCACCTTCGGCAGGCTATTCTCGATTGAATACAACTCAAACTATAGTCCAAATTCATGTGTTTGCGTGCCTTTCATTTGCTTTTGCAATCGAACGCCCATGACGCTTGCGCCGCCGCTTCGCCTCGGCGTATACTGCCCCCTCGTAAAGGAGCGCGGGTGACCCGGAACAAGTCCAGGCATCCAGCCTCGCAGCAAAGAAACGAAAGGCACTGACGTGACCGTATCGGTTGGTTCGTGCCCCGCAGAACGTGACGCGCGCTTGCGCGTGGGGTTCGTGGGAGCCGGCAAAATCGGGTTCGCCCTGGGAACGCATCTGTTCGAACACGGTTCGAAGGTCTCAGGCTATGCAAGCCGCACGCAAAAGGCGGCGCTTTGGGCATCGCAGTGCACGCATTCCGTTTCATTTTCCTCGCTGCAAGCGCTTCTTGATTCCACGGACCTCATCTTCATAACCGTGCCCGATGGCGCCATCGCCGAAGCGGCCGGCCAGCTGGCCGACGCCGCGGCGAACACGCCGGCAGGCGGCCTTTCCGGAAAACTGGTGTGCCACGCAAGCGGCGCGCTGACCTCCGGCGAGCTCGACGCATGCCGCAAAGCCGGGGCAGCCTGCGCAAGCGTTCACCCGCTTTGCGCCGTGCCCGACATCCCGACCAGCGCCGATGCTCCCGATCTCCTTGCCGGCATGTTCTTCACGCTTGAAGGCGACCAGGCCGCGGTCGATGCGACGGGCGCGCTGCTGGATGCGGCGGGCAATCCGCACTGCACCATCGCGGCCGACGCGAAGGTGCGCTACCACGCCGCGGCGGTGTTCCTGAGCAATCTGGTGTGCGGCCTTGCCTCCGAGGGGCTGGGCATCCTGGAGGGCTGCGGGTTCACGCCCGAGCAAGCCCTACAGGCAGCCGGCCCGCTTTTCACCGGCAATTGCGCC
Organism: uncultured Senegalimassilia sp.; assembly: GCA_937925385.1. Lineage (GTDB taxonomy): Bacteria > Actinomycetota > Coriobacteriia > Coriobacteriales > Eggerthellaceae > Senegalimassilia. The sequence goes on along the minus strand of CALEWN010000107.1, from coordinate 758 downwards.
GCCATCGCGCAAAAAGGCCCGCAAAACGCCCTGTCCGGCCCCATCGAGCGCAACGACATCGAAACGGTGCGCAAGCATCTGGCCGCATTGGACGGGCAGGCGCGCGAAACCTACGCCACGCTGTCGCTTTCCGTTTGCGAACTGGCCGCGCGGCGTCACCCCGAGCGTGATCACGCTCCGATGAGGAATCTGCTGGAATCAGCACAAACCCGCAGGTAAAGCGAAGGAGAGAAACTCATGAAGAACACCGTGGCAACGTTCGCCCAGGCCAAGGCCGATGGCCGCAAGCTCGCCATGCTCACGGCCTACGACTATTCCACCGCAAAGCTCGAGGATGAGGCCGGCATCGACGGCATCCTCATCGGCGACTCGCTGGGCAACGTGGTGCTCGGTTACGAGGACACCCTGTCCGTGACCGTTGAGGACATGATCCACCACAGCGCCGCCGTCGCCCGCGGCGCCAAGAACGCCCTGATCGTCTGCGACATGCCGTTCTTGTCCTACGAGGTCAGCGTGCCCGACGCCGTGCGCAACGCCGGCCGCCTGCTCAAGGAAGGCCGCGCGAACTGCGTGAAGCTGGAGGGCGGCGAAGAGGTATGCCCGCAGGTTGCCGCGATGGTGGCCGCCGGCATCCCCGTCATGGGGCACCTGGGCCTGACGCCGCAGTCCATCAACGCGTTCGGCGGCTTCAAGGTGCAGGGCAAAAGCGAGGCCGCTGCGCGCAAGCTGATTTCCGACGCGAAGGCGCTTGAGGCCGC
>CALEWN010000106.1 GCA_937925385.1 uncultured Senegalimassilia sp. | reverse complement strand
CCCCGCGTCCGATTATCGACAACGCGCTGGGCAAGGATGCCGTCCGCGCTTCCGTCGCCGACGAAGTGGTGAACGGCCTTTCCCCTATCGCCATCGACGAAAAGGGCCTGTTCCCCATCAGCAAGCCCGAGTTCGATGAGGTGCCCGGCCTGGTTGAGGACGGCAAGGAGTACTCCTACACCTTCACCATCGAGTGCAAGCCCGAGGTCGAGCTGGACAGCTACGAGCCCGTTGAGATCGAGCTTCCCGGCGAAGAGGCCACCGATGAGGAGGTCGAGGACCAGATCGAGCACTTCCGCGAGCATTACTTCACGTTCAAGGATGCCCCGGCCAATACCAAGGTCAAGGTCGACTCCGAGCTGACCATCGCCATGAAGGCCGCCGACGAAAAGGGTGAGGACATTGAGAGCCTGACCACCGAGGAGCGCCCCTACACCATGGGTGCCGGCCTTCTGCCCGAGGAGTTCGAGGAGAAGCTGGTGGGCCTGAAGAAGGGTCAGACCGCCGAGTTCGATCTGGATATGCCGGCCAACCTGCCCGTGCTGCTGCGCGCGCTCAAGGACAAGACCGAAAAGATCCACTTCGACGTCGAGGTAAAGGCTGTTCGTAAGAAGATCCTCCCCGAGGTCACCGACGAGTGGGTCAAGGAGACGCTGGGCTTCGAGAACGTCGAGGAGCTGCGCACCCGTCTGGCCGAGAGCCTGACCGCTCAGAAGAAGGCAATGCTGCCGGGCCTGAAGGAGCGCGCTTGCCTGAACAAGCTCATCGAGCGCATGGAAGTCGAGGTGCCCGCTGCCATGGCCGAGGCCGCCGAGGCCAACCTGCTGCAGGAGCTGTTCCAGCAGCTGCAGGCTTCCGGCATGTCCTTCGACGCCTATCTGCAGCAGATGGGCATGAAGGCCGAGAGCTTCAAGGATGACATCAAGCTGCAGGCTGCCGATAACGTCAAGCAGGACCTGGCTCTGGATGCTTGGGCCCGTCACTTCGATATGCAGGTTTCCGATGCGGACGTCACCATGGAGTTCGTGAAGTCCGGCGTCGAGGATCCGGCTGCCCTGGAAGAGGAATGGCGCAACAATGGCCAGCTGCACATGGTGCGCGAGGGCGTGCTGCGTACGAAGGCCGTCATGGACCTGATGGACAAGGCGGTTGTCACCGAGGTCCAGCCGAAGGCTGACGACGAGAAGCCGGCCAAGAAGGCTGCTAAGAAGGCTGCCAAGGCCGACGACGCCGAATAGCACAAGCTGTTTGCCACTTTCAGCCCGCCCAGGAGGTGCGCGCGACATCGCGTGCATGCCTGGGCGGGCTGTGGTTACTGCATGAATGCGTCATAGCGCTTGCGCGCGCGGCCATGTTGCCGCACTATAGCTATCAAACCTTTTGGCCGCTGCGGCGGCTTTTCAAGAGAAGCGAGGCTTATATGAGTTTCAACCCACATTCTGCTCTGATTCCCTACGTTGTGGAGCAGTCGCCGCGTGGCGAGCGCAGCAACGATATCTACTCCCCCCTGCTCAACGAGCGCATCATCTTCTTCGGCGAGCAGATCGACGATCAGGTGGCCAACTCCGTGGTCGCCCAGCTGCTTCATCTGGAATCGGCCGATCCTGAAAAGGACATCAGCCTCTACATCAACTCCCCGGGTGGCAGCGTGACCGCCGGCCTGGGCATTCTCGATACCATGAACTTCATCAAGTGCGACGTCTCCACCATCTGCCTGGGCGAGTGCGCCTCCATGGCAGCTGTGCTGCTGTCCAACGGTGCGAAGGGCAAGCGTCTTTGCCTGCCTAATTCCATGGTGCTCATCCATCAGCCTTCCGGCGGTGCCCAGGGCCAGCAGACCGAGATCGCCATCGTGGCCGATTTCATGCTGAAAACCCGCCAGCGCCTGAACAAGATCCTGGCTGACAACACCGGCCAGTCTCTTGATACCATCCAGCGCGACACCGAGCGTGACAACTATATGACAGCCGAGCAGGCTCTCGAGTACGGCCTTGTCGACCGTATCGTCACGTCCCGTGCTGCAATGGCCAAATCTGAATAGGAACGATAAACTCGATGAACGATAGACACGACGATCAATACGCGGGCAAGGACCCCAAGGACATCGTGTGCGCATTCTGCGGCAAGCATCCGCACCAGGTTGCGGCCATGATCTCGGGCCCGAACGGCATCTATATCTGCGACGAGTGCATCTCCGTATGCGCCGATGCCATGATGCGCGATCTGGGTTTGCAGGTGCCCGCCATGGGCGAGGCCGGCGGCGACAGGGTTGTCGAGGCGCATATGGAGCAACAGGGTGCGCCAAGCCCCGAGCTCGTGCTCTCGCAGCTGCCCACGCCTCATGAGCTGTATGCCGAGCTGTCGGAGCATGTGGTGGGGCAGGAGGCCGCGAAACGGGCTTTGTCCGTTGCGGTATACAACCACTACAAGCGCATCAGCCTTGGCGAGCAGGCCAAGGAAGGTGATGTCGAGCTTGCGAAATCCAATATCATGCTGTTGGGGCCTACGGGCTCCGGTAAAACGCTGCTTGCGCAAACGCTTGCCCGTACGCTGCAGGTTCCGTTCGCCATCGCTGATGCAACCACCCTCACCGAGGCCGGTTATGTCGGCGAGGACGTTGAGAACATCCTGCTTAAGCTGATCACGGCCGCAGATTTCAATATCGAGCGGGCCGAGATCGGCATCATCTACATCGACGAGATCGACAAGGTGGCCCGTAAGGCGGAGAACCTGTCCATCACGCGCGATGTTTCGGGCGAGGGCGTTCAGCAGGCGCTGCTCAAAATCGTCGAG
>CALEWN010000105.1 GCA_937925385.1 uncultured Senegalimassilia sp. | reverse complement strand
GCATGAGTCATTGGTGCTCGAGAAGAACCTTATCAACCAGTATGCCCCATGGTTCAACGCCGACTTCAAAGATGATAAATCGTACCCGTTCATCGCCATCACCAAAGGCGATGCGTTCCCCGCAATCAAATACACCCGCGAGAAGCATCGATCGGACACGCGGTATTTCGGACCCTATACCGACAGCCGCGCCGCTCGGCGCATGGTCGACATCGCGCGGCGCGTGGTGCCGTTGTGCTCGTCGAGCTGCGCCGATTGGCGTTCCTTGAAGCGCAAGCTCGAGAAAGACCCGCTTGCTTGTCTGGCCTCCGACGCTCGACCGTGCTTCGATGCGCATGTGGGCTTGGGTCCTGGGGCGTGCTGCGGTCGCGTCACACCCGAGCAATATGCCGCCAACGTCGCCCGTATCGAGCGTTTCCTCTCAGGCAACCATCGGGAGTTCGTGGAAGAGCTTTCCCGGGAAATGCAAGAAGCCGCGGCCGAGCTCGATTTCGAGCGGGCCGGCCGCATCAAGGCGCGCATCGACACCATCAACGGATTATGCGATAAGCAGCATGCGGTAAGCTCGCGTAACCTTAATGCCGATGTCATCGGGTTCTTCCGGGAGGAGACCATCGCCGGCGTGCACGTGCTCATGGTACGCGAGGGGCGCATCATCAACAGCAACGAATTCGTGCTCAACCGCGGAAACGACGTTCCCGATCAGGATTTGCTGCACATGTTCCTGCTGCGCTACTACGATGCTACCACGTCTATCCCGCACGAGGTCATCGTGCGCTTCATGCCCGAAGATGCCGAAGCTATGGAGCAGTGGCTCACCGACAAGCTTGCAAGCGCGCATGGCGCTAAGGTTCGTTTCTCGGTTCCCGAGCGCGGGGAGAAAGCGGACTTGGTCTCCATGGCAGAGCAAAACGCCAAGCACACGCTTATGCGTTATAAGGTGCGCACGAACTACGAGGACAAGCGCATCAACGACGCGCTGCTGCAACTGGAGAGCGCCTTGGCGCTCGATGCGCCCCCGATGCGCATCGAGTGTTTCGATATTTCCACCAACCACGGCACCTACACCGTCGCTTCCATGGTGGTGTTCACCAATGGACGGCCTGACAAGGGGCAATATCGACGTTTCAAGATCAAGGCCCAGCTTGACGAGGCGAACGATTTCCTGTCCATGCAGGAGGTCATGAGCCGCAGGTATTGCGCCGAGCGCATGGCGGACGAGCGGTTCGGCAAAAAGCCCGATCTCATCATCTTGGATGGCGGTCTACCGCAGCTCAATGCGGTCATGCAGCAGTTCGAAAACATGGGGATTCATGATATCGCCCTGTGCGGCCTTGCGAAACGCGACGAGGAGCTGTTCGTCCCGTGGCAGGATACGGGCCCGGTGGTGCTGCCGGGTGGAAGCGCCAGCTTGTACCTGGTCAAGCAGGTACGAGACGAGGCGCACCGATTCGCCATCGAGTTCCACCGCCAATTGCGAGGCAAGGGCATGACGGCAAGCATATTGGATGAGGTGGATGGCTTGGGGCCCGTGCGCAAGAAGGCGCTCCTCAAGCACTTCAAAAGCTTCAAACGGCTTAAGACGGCAAGCTTGCAGGACATCCTTGACGCCAAGGTAGTGCCCGTCCAGGTCGCCAACGAGCTGTATACAGTGCTGCAGCAGTATAATGAGCAAGCAAGAAACGAAGTGGTCGTCGGCGGGGAAGGAGATTCGTGACATGACCGAGATTGCAAGCGAGCTTGAGAACATGCCCGAGCTGGTCATCGTGAGCGGCATGAGCGGAGCGGGACGTACCGAGGCCATGCATGCGTTCGAGGATCTTGGGTATTTCTGCGTGGACAACCTGCCCAGCGCCCTTATCGGCAATCTGCTGGCCTTAACCGGCATGCCCGGTCAGCTCGACAACCATCGGCGCATCGCCGTGGTGTGCGATGCGCGCAGCGGCG